>CALCNS010000072.1 GCA_937897315.1 uncultured Bacillota bacterium | reverse complement strand
GGAGTGATGTGAACGGAGTTGTGCATGCACATTCCACCTATGCTACCGCCATCTCTTGTTTGCAGCAAGAGGTTCCTCCTATACATTATATGATTGCATTAGCCGGTGGAAATGTGCCTTGTGCACCTTATGCCACCTTTGGCACCCAAGAGATTGCGAGTGGAGCTTGTGATGTCATGGCCAATCGACGAGCTGTATTACTGGCGAACCACGGTATCTTAACTGCTGCCCCTACCACTGCACAGGCCTTTCATATTTTGGAAGAAATAGAACAGGTGGCAAAATTATACTGCATAACACGTAGTATGGGGAATCCGGTAGTGATTCCAAACGATGAAATGCAAAAAATGAACGAGCTTTTTAAACAGTATGGACAAAAAACGAACTCGTGAAAGAGGGTTTTAGATGAATAAGAGCAATACTTTGGTGAAAGTACTTTGGCGAGGTGAAATCCCCATAGAAATACATAGGAAAGCCATAAAGAATTCGTATTACCGCATGAAGAATCATCCCCTGCGCTTAGAATGCTCCATACCCTATGGTGTAAGCGATGCAGAGGTCGAGCAGTTTCTTGTTTTGCACGATGAATGGATTCAAAAGCAGTGGCAGAAGATGCAACATAGAGCTTCCACTGAAATCATGTATGAACAAGGAGATACCATTCTTTTATGGGGGAAGCCAGTTCGATTGGAGTTTGTCATCGTAGAAGGGATGAGAAAACCATCTTGTTATCTACGAGAAAATCACCTAATCATACAAAGTGGAGTCCTCTTAAATGTGACCCAGCGAGAGAAACTTGTCTATGAGTTTTACAAAAATGAAATGAAAAGTCTCTTGCCAAGTATTTTGACCGTTCACTCGAAGCGCATGGGTGTAACAATACCCCAGTGGGGTATGAAGCGCATGAAGACCCGCTGGGGTTCGTGCAATTACAAAGCGAAGAGAATATGGCTGAATGTGGAGTTGGCAAAGCGCGATCAACAAATGCTAATTTATGTGGTCATCCATGAATTAGCCCATTTGTTGGTCCCGAATCATGGTCCTCATTTTTATCTGGTGATGGATCGGTATTGCCCTTCATGGAAGTCGTTGCGAAAAGAATTAAAATACTAGAAAACTTGACGAATCCACCAAAAAATGGTATGTTTTATAGGAGGAATCGGAAGAATACTTCATAACCAGAAGAATAACAGGGGAGTGGTGCGGTGTGTTTGCCCCCAAGCGCAGAGAACCTTTATGGTTACAGGTCTCACGATGGCTGGTACGCTTATTTTGTTTTGGTTTCATTGCCTTGTTTCTCTTTTTCTTCATCGGTGAAGGTGGGATACAGGAGTTACCTCAATTAAAGCAACCGGATTTACTACGTCTTGCGTTCATTCCTGGAGTGTTCTTTTTGGCGTTGCTCATTAGCTTTCCGCGTGAACGATTTGGTGGAATCCTCATGACACTAAGTTTCGTGGGGTATCATACGGTTTCATGGGTCAGTGATAAGAAAATTCCAACTCACTGGGATTTCTGGTGGTTGCTCATTCCCGCTATACTCTTTATTGTTTTTTCCGTCCTATCGCAAAATACACGACAAAAGCGCACCTACCGGCGCAGAAGAAGGTAAACAAAGCTTTTCTTGACAAGTTGCCTTTCTTGGAGTAAAGTATACAAGATAAGTTTAAGGGGGAGGGTTGAACAATGAAACGAATTCAAACCTTACAAACACGTGATTTAGAGCAAAGTGTAAAAGTTGGCGGTTGCGGCGAATGCCAAACCTCTTGCCAATCGGCCTGCAAGACCTCTTGCGGCATTGCCAATCAACAGTGTGAAAACAAAAACAAATAATTAAAACATCATGCTAAAGAATGGCCGTTTGTTTGCACTTGGTGTAACAAGCGGTGTTTCTTTGTTTAAAGGGGAATAATATGGTACATCAATACAAACTCAACGGATATAACATCGTCATCGACAGCAACAGCAGCTCCGTGCACAATGTAGACCCGGTGGCCTACGACATGATTGCATTGTATCAAACCACCGAAGCTGAGGAAATTATTCGCCAAATGCTGCTAAAATATGGCGATGACCCAACCGTCACCGATGAGGAGCTGCGCGTCGTTCTTGAGGATATTCGCGCCCTTGAACAAAGCGGAAAACTCTACAGCCCCGATACCTTCGAAAACCTCGATCTCGACCTGACCTTACGCAATTCCGTGGTTAAAGCACTCTGCTTGCATGTAGCCCACACCTGCAATCTCGACTGCCAATACTGCTTTGCCGCTCAAGGGAAATATCAGGGTGAACGAGCGATCATGAGCTTAGAAGTAGGCAAGCAGGCCATCGACTATCTCATTGCCAACTCAGGCACCCGCACCAACTTAGAAGTAGATTTCTTTGGTGGCGAGCCCCTGATGAACTGGAAAATGGTCAAAGACGTGGTTCAATATGCCCGCAGCAGAGAACTAGATAGCCACAAGCGCTTCCGCTTCACCCTGACCACCAATGGCGTCCTCATCGATGATGATGTCATTGAATTCTGTAATAAGGAAATGTATAATGTGGTCCTCAGTCTTGACGGACGCCCCGAGACCCACGACCGCCTGCGCAAAGATATTCATGGCTGTGGTAGTTACGATGTGATCGTGCCAAAATTCAAGAAATTGGTGGAAGCCCGCGGAGATAAAGAATACTACATGCGCGGCACCTTCACTCACTTCAACACCGATTTTACCAACGATCTCTTCCACATGGCCGATTTAGGCTTCTCCGAACTCAGCATGGAACCGGTGGTTTGTGCCCCGGGAGATCCCTATGCCATTACCGAAGCCGACATGCCCACGGTCATGGAGCACTACGAGATTTTGGCCAAAGATATGCTGCAACGTAAAGCAGACGGAAAGCCCATTACTTTTTATCATTATATGGTCGACTTGCAAGCCGGCCCCTGCATCTATAAACGAATTTCCGGCTGCGGCTCCGGCACCGAGTATTTGGCAGTGACCCCCTGGGGAGACCTCTACCCATGTCATCAGTTTGTGGGGGAAACCGAGTATTGTCTCGGCAATTTACAAGATGGCATTACCAACCCTCAAAAGCAAGCCGAATTCAAGCAATGCAATGTATATTCTCATGAAGAATGCAAGACCTGCTGGGCTCGCCTTTACTGTGCCGGTGGATGTGCGGCCAACGCCTACCATGCCACAGGAAGTATTACCGGTGTCTATGAACAAGGCTGCCGTTTATTCCGCAAACGCATGGAATGTGCCATTATGATGCAAGTGGCAGAGGCGCAGGAAGACTAGACCAATAGAGGCAACGATTAAAATTCTTAAAGAATCAGAAGGCTTAAAAAGGTTTATAAAAAATTCAAATAGTTTGATGTTTAAAAATCTTCAGCTAAGTGTTATGCTTATGCTGGAGATTTTCTTTTGTGTATTAGAATCTCTTGCTGACATCTGTTGTTTCTGTTTAATACAAAAAATATCAAAATAATACCAGATATGGAGTGTCCGAAAACCTACTCTACCTCCGTTTATATATTGAAAGGAAAATTTATTTGAATTCGACCCCGTTTTTTGCGACGGTTTGAACGTATATACTAATAGAGAAAAGTTTATAACATAATAAGAAACAGAAGAATACGCGAATAAGGCAGTGCACTCAGAACATGAGTTACAGGGAGTGAGGGGGATGAGTCCAATGGATAAATATGCTTTGACCACAACTATTTTTTATTTAGAGAGGTGCATATGAAAAAATTACGAATTCCAAGCATCATCCTCTTGGTACTATTGCTGGTATTAATAATGGGATGTAATCGACTTAAAGTAGATACAAGTCTACACGATCAAAATCGTGTACATGAATACCCTGAATCGTTGGAAGATATGTCAGAACTATTTCATGCAAATGAGGATGCTTTCGAATCTTTCGCTGCGAATCTTCAAAAAAACATTACTTCTGATAATATGAGTTTAGATATCGTTTTAAATGATATCAAGCATCAATACGAATACTCGTTCAATTATCAAGACACCGTTCCTCAAGAAGATAGAAGTTTTGGACGAAAACCAATCGGGGATTTGCTGAAAGGAGAGGACATTCTTCGGTTTCTCAAGGATTATCCGGTTGTAGAAGCAGAGGCAACTGAAAACATAGTTAGTATATATCTATATGACAAAAAGAAATACGACGGCCCAATAAGTAAGAGTGATTTCAGTGAGTTTAATACCTTTTATTACGAAGTAGCGGGAGGAGTCCTTGAGCGAAAAGAAAAGTTGGAGAGAGGTAACGCAGGGACTGTTCTTAATGATCAGTGGTATGCAGAAGCTCGTTCATTAGCTAATGAAAGCTACTACGAACTGGATGAGTATGGTTATCTGAAATATAGTCTGAACTTATTGAAAGAAGACGGTTTTGAGGTGAAGGAAGCGGTGATTACCGAAATCGATTTACCTCAACTTGGTCTATCCACTAAAAGAGATTCCATTACCGGAACCATTAATGATAAAGCGGACTATCTATTTGAAATCGACGAGAATTGTCTATTGCTATGCTATGAACGAGCTACACAAGTGACTGCTCAACTAATCAACCCAAGCAACGGCAACATTATAGCGGAACATCAATTCAGTATTCCAACGAGCGTGTCCGGTGAGTATCGGATTATGCCTTTAAGTGATCAACTCTGGTTATATTCCATCCGTTATGCAAGGGGTAGCGAGCAAACATTTATTCCCTTTTCCTGTAATGAAAGCGGCATTGAAGAGATGTCGACGTTTCAGGTGCCAAAAGAAGCCGCTTCCTGGATGGATGGAAAGTTGGCTTTCCTGACCAATGGAAACGAGATTGTCCGGGTCGCTTATTTCACCCATGAGGTTGAAAGTTTGGTGATTCGAGATTTCTCAGATGGCAAGGTTCAAAGCAATTTCATGAGCTATGATTTGCAGAAGCTTGGTCTATCGGAAGAAACGTTATTAAGGAAAATTGCTTATTTGGGAGAAGAACGGCTTGCCTTTAGTTGGAGCCGTAATACCAATAACCAAGGTGGAAAGGATGAATATTGTGGATATGGGTTATTAAACCCCATGAGTGGGCAAGTTCAGAGGTTCCCATTCGGTGGAACCAATCTTCTAGTTTACGGCGATCACATTGTTGTCGGTAATTCAAGCACAGGACTCTACCAAATGATGGGTGAAAATATAGATAAATCTCAACCGGATCAAGTCAGTAAGCTGCACCAAATCCACATCCTAAGCGAAACAGGTGACCCTGTTGTTGCTGTACATCCGGCTCTCAGTTATGAGATTGATATTGACCAGGGATACAAAACCGAGCAATTAGCCGTAACGGTAAACGGTTATGCTAGTCGCAAAATGGGATATGCTTTTGCCTTCTTCAATACTGCCACAGATGAGTGGCAAAGAACAATTCTAAGATTGCCTGAGTTATACCCGTTATTTCGAAATGCCCCCGATATGGAAAACATACATCGAAATCGGTTTATTGGAACACTATCTGCGTCCGGTGACAAAATCTACATCATAGGTATGCATTACGATGAAATAGAAGATCGGTACACAGGTTATCCACGGCTTATTACGGCACAATTCCCTCAATAAATCACGTATATTAGGATAAATCAAGAAAATAATGAGGTAATACCATTGGACATTTGACACAGTTGAACAAAGATAAACTAGATTTGGGAGGTAATGATATGAAAAAGAGAAGCGCAATCATCCTGCTTTTTGCCTTGCTCTTAACATCGTTGTTTTTGACGGTTCAAGGTGGAAGCCACCCGATTATAACTTCAGAAGATATTTTGCCAAAGGAAATAACGTTACGTAATGAGCAAATTGCAGCAGCTGTTGTAAATGGTGTTGAAATTCCGCTCAAAGAATATGAGCGCTTCCTCATAAATGCTGATATATCTTATAAATATAACTCTGCTAATTTACTGGAAAGTCGAAATTCAGGTAGAATTGGCAATGAAGAATATGAAGAACGAATCGCTTATATAAATGAGTTTCACAACGATCCGCTTCGCAATCAAAAGATTCTCAAAAAAATGATTCAAGACGAACTACTTTATCAAGCCGCCAAAGCAAAAGGGTATGTATACACAGAAGAGGAAGCTCGTTTATATGAAGCGAAAGCTCCAGAAATGCTGACTCCAGAGCAATTACAGTTTCTAACGGACTATGCAAAAAGCCTGTCGATGACCTATGAAGAATATACAGAAGCGTATTTAATACCAATGCGTGTAAAGAAAATGACTGCAGCACAATTTCTAGCAGAATACAAAGACGCTTCTCTTGAGGAGTATCAGCAAATGATTAATAGTTTATTTGAAAAAGCTTCGATTCAGATTCTAGTTGAAATACCTTAACCAAAATGGGATATCTTTTCTCCTAAGCAGCGAGTGTTAAAAGCTCGCTGCTTTTCGTTTGGCTTATTTAAAGGAATTCGCATAAATAGCGAGGAAATAAGAGTGAAACTAATTTGGTGCACAAAGGGGGATGGATTGTTTGAAGCAACTTATTGGTAATAGAATTCGAGAATTGAGAGAGAATCGTAATCTGTCTCCAAGTGAGTTGGCATCTCAATTGGGAGTAACTCTTTCCACAATTTACAATTGGGAACAGGGAAGAAATCTACCTGTGAGCGAGTTGTTACCATCCTTGGCGACTATACTTAATACAACCATTGACAATATAATGGCATATAGTAATGAAGACCAAATCAAAAAATCTATCTCCAGGTATTTTTTTAATACTGCTACAGAAGATTATACAAAGATAATAGACTTAGTAAAGCAAAATAAAGAGGCGACTTCGGATCCGAAAATTGGATATAGACTATTATCACTTGAATACACACATATTTTGCATCAAACCCATGAATTGATTGAACGATTAGATGACTTCATAGAGAAAAATAGCGGATTAGATCAAGATATCATTATTCAAATCCAAGTTATGAAAATTGCATTGCAATTCATTTTTGACAGTGCAGATGACGTTTTAGATCGTTTGAAAGACGAAGCCAAATTGAATCCAACGTTAACTACTAATTTTAACCTTATTTACGGATATGTAATAACCGGTCACAGAGAAATAGCAAAACAGTTATGTGAAGAGGCTATAGTGACCTATCCATCTACGAGAATAAACTTTTTACTAGCCCTATGTCAGCAGCAATCGAAAGAATTAGATTTAGCTTCTGATTCATACTGCGAGATTCTTAAGAATAGAAACGATTACGAAGCATTTATCGTAATCTGGTCACATGAAAATTTGTATCGGATTTTACTCCAGAAACAAGATAATAAGCGTATTGTGGAACTTGTTAAGGATTCTATAAACTGGTTGCCGGGGGAGTATCATAAAATCGGACATGATAGTGAGCAAGCAAGACAAAAATTAAAAGCAAGATTAGAGAGGTTTCTAGAGTAAGTTTGATCTTTTGAATACAATAGAATATCTTTACTACCTGTAGATGATGAAACGGGTAGTATTTTTTTACCCTCGAACCTGGAAAGAATATGAAACACTAATCATTTAATGTTTTTTTCAAAAGGTTTAGAGTTTACTATTTTCGGGGATTTTATTATAATTAAATCAGTTATTTTTATGTAGATCGGGTAATGGAACAGAAGGTCCATCTTGTTAGTGAAGATGTGTGAGTTGTTCATAATCCAGAACGGGAAGTTAGCATTTATTGTTTAAATGATTCTCTGAGTCTCAATCGAGTATTTATCATTTTACCGAGGCGTACTATGAAAACGCAAAAAATAATCAAAATGAGGGATTCTTATGTTCTTACGACTAGGTATAACCAATGCGTTGAGAAATTTGGCCAGAAGTCTTTTGGCGATTTTGTCCATGACGGTAGCTGCTTCCTTTTTGAGCTACTCCGTCAGCTTGGAAAAGGGATATGCAGGTGGTGCAGGCCAATTCGTTCGAAGAATGCAAAATGGTGAGATCATTGCCTATGCAGAAAAACTGTCTTTGGAAATGCCAAAAGTAGGAGAGCATTGGGTATTTGAAGATGAACCATTGAGTGATTTTACAGATTACGAATTATATTATCCTGAATACTCAAATACAGGCTACTTACGGCTTGCAGAGCGGAATAATTATTTTACCACTGAAGATCTAGCTGCATTAAACGAAATAGCCGGTATATGCGCGATAAATCCAATTCTTCGTTTTCCCGCTTGGCTTAACACACAAATGCAAGTCTCTGTCGTCGGAAGAGAAACTCAGGGCATAGATACCAAAGACCATGCCATGGAAGAATACTTAATCGACGGACACTGGTTTTCAGGCAAAGCAAATGATCTCAACTCTGTCGTTATTTCTCAATATATCCCTGGAAGCGAAACGCAATATAAAGTTGGAGATACGATTGAATTGACAGTTCCGCGGTTTAGCAGAATAGAGAATCGGCTACATGCTCAATGGTTTAAAGAAGAAACAGTTGAGCTTAAAGTCATTGGTATTGTAGCCATACCCACGCGTTACATAAGTTACATTAATTCGGCAACCGGGCTTACCAGTGCCGAACAAATTTATGGCTACAGTAGCGAGATTTATGTTTCAAAAGCCCTATGGTGGAATCTTTGGAACAAAGTCGGTAATCAAACCCCCTATTATCCGGAACAACTAAGCCTTCAAACCGAGGATTTAACCTACTTAGAAGACATTGTCTATGATTTAGGAAATCTTTTTCCTCACTTTCAGTTCGTGAGTGCACCTAAAGCAGAGGAGCGCTTATTGAGCAATTTCTCTCTCGAACCTGAAATTGCGTTTCGCAATCTTCCTCTTAAATTATCTCTCGACCTCAAAAATCAAGCGATTCGGGAACAACAAGCTGTCATTTCAGCCGATTTACGCTTGCCGATTTTGATCTTGATCCTATTTAACGCAGCCTTATTAGTGGCAGCCAATATTTTGATCATGGTTACGGAACGCAAACGCGAAATGGCAATTTTGAAAGCAATCGGAGCCATGAGAAAGAATATTATTGCAATGGTGTTAGCTGAGGCAGTTATGGTAACCTTTTTGGGTGGCAGTTTAGGATTCCTTCTCGTTGAAGTTCAATCGATTCTGAACCAAATTACAAATCGAAATCCATTTTTCGTTATCCTCAGCAATGTCATGCGAAGCTACGGTATAGTAGTGGGTTCAACCGCCATTATTGCCATCTTTTTTGGATTACTACCCGCGATTAAGTCTGCATCCATGTCGGTTATAGATCGGAAGAGCACACGTCTGAACTCCAGTCACGTTTCGGAATCTCG
>CALCNS010000071.1 GCA_937897315.1 uncultured Bacillota bacterium | reverse complement strand
CCACATTGGCCATGACATACTCTTCGTTCAGCGCGTTGGCCAGCATGGTTTGCCAGTCCGCATCGCTCATCTGAATATCAATGGTGTGCACGACATCGGTGTTAAAGAGTTGCTCCACATAAGGCAGATGGACTGAGGCGGCCGTGACTCCCAATTGCGGGCTGGACATCCACAGTAGAGTTATCACGAGGACCGCGGCGGTAATACTCATACATAACTGATTGGTTAAGGGGTGCTTGCTCATCTTGCTTCCCTCATTTATCCCAGATACTCGCCATGATAACTGACAAGGACCACATTGTTTACTCCTTGCAATCCCTGCAGTTCGTTGATGAAGCGGGTGTTATCGGTTTTTAAGCGGACTTCATAATGTAATTCCAAGCTGTCGGAGGTGACGGTCTTGCTTTTGATGACAAATTTTTGCACGCAAGTTTTAAGCAAGCTGGCGACTTGCTGTTCGGTGTCGTCGTTGTTACAGTGAATGACTACCATGTAGGGACTGTCGTGTGATTTTCGGTTGACAAAGAGAAGCAGCATAAGGCCGATGACAAAGCTGCCGAAGACGGCCAAGGGAATCATGCCTGCGGCTAAGACGATGCCGACGGCAATGGACCAAAAGAGAAAGGCAATGTCGAGGGGTTCCTTAATGGCAGTTCGGAAGCGCACAATAGACAAAGCACCCACCATGCCCAGCGATAGTACGACGTTGCTGGTGACGGCTAAGATGACCAAGGTAGAAATCATGGTTAAAGCGATGAGGGTGACGGCAAAGCTACTGGAATACATGACACCCATAAAGGTTTTTTTGTAGATGTAGAAGATGAAAATGCCTAAGCCAAAGGCCAGGGTAAGGGCGATGACCATATCGAGCAAACTGACGCTGTTGATGCTCTCGAGGAAGTTAGATTTAAAGATATCTTTGAATGTCATAAGAGGATTGTCCTTTCTTTAGCCATAAATTCGAGCCAGTGCGTATTTAGAGCAAGCGCTGGCACGGCGGTTGCCCAGTTGAAGAATATCTTGTAGGTGAGCGGGCAGAAATTGGTCGTATTTTACTTCCAAGACCACGATTTCGTCTCCGACCGGAAGTGTGGGTAGGTGGTCGTTGAAGAAGTCGAGAGAGTACAAACCGCTGCGAATGTCGCGATCGAAGGTGATGCGCACGTTGCCGGTTGGGTATATGAAGGGCTCGCGCAGGTAATCGACAATGGTCTTGGGTGCAAGGTTTTGGTTTTTCATTTTGGTGTATAACTCTTGGATGAGTTGGCGTGTGTCGAAGAGCATCCAGTTTACATCTTGCCGCAAAAGAGATAGAGCTTCTTGCTTCGTAAGGTTGACGGTGGTTTTGTAGGAAAGCCCATTCTTCTTGCTCTTCTTTTCGAGCTTGATATCGTTGCCGGTGAGATACCGGCGGAGACGAAATTTTTCGCGGGCGTCGACGCCATCTTGTTTTTCGCGCAGAGCTTTGTCATGTGGCGTATCGAAATACAAACTGCGAACGCGATACAGGCCGCTAGAGTCCACGTTGGGGTCGCGTTGCATGAGGTATTTGAGCCGATTGCGCAGGAGGATGTAGTCGGCGTAGTGGATGCTAATTTTGAGTTCGTGTCTTCCTTGCATGGTGGACCTCCTTTCATAAAAAAATCGCCCTCTGTCTGAGAGCGATGATAACGCATCCAACTTTAATTCACCTTTAATGTTGAGGCATATTTACCACTTAGGGTAAGCGTTTTGTTGCGAAACGCGAGACATCCCCATCTGGCGAAAATTTACCACTTAGGGGACAGTCCCCTAAGTGGTAAATTTTCGTTGAGGTTATTGTGGGAAGCTGACGTGGAAGGTGGTGAGGCCATGTTCACTTTCGCAGGTTATTCTTCCATGGAGCTGTTCTACCATGGCTTTCGCAATGGATAATCCTAATCCGAATCCTGGCGTTTGTGAAGAGCGTGAGGCATCACCACGGTAGAAGCGATCGAATATGTTGGGTAAGTCTTTCGCCGCAATTCCCTCCCCTGTATTGCTGACTCGCAGAACCACCCGCTGGTTCTCAGGATGAAGCTGCAACGTGATTAGCCCTCCCGGTGGCGTATATTTTGCCGCGTTTTCGAGCAAGATGGTGAGTATGCGCGTGAACTGATTACGATCTCCTTTCAACCAAAGGTTTGGGGTGATCTCGGTTACCAAGGTAACACCGCTATCATACAGCATGGCTTCCATGGAAGCTGCGGCGGTTTCATAATCCAAGGAAAGGTGAAAGGCAATGTTTTCGGTCGATTTTGCTTGTTCGGCACGCGCGAGTTCCAGCAAGTCATGGACTAATTTTCCCATACGGTTGAGCTCAAAGCGGATATACCCGAGCCATTCTTGCTGGCTATGGACGGTCTCCTCGCCACTCGCAGCAATGGCATCGATGTTTGCGCCAATCACCGCCAACGGCGTTCGTAGTTCGTGAGAGGCATCGGTGATAAACTGCTTCTGTTTGTTGTAGTTTTGCTCGATGGGCGCGACTGCATATTGGGCAAACCGGTAAGAAATGAAGAGCAACGCGAGCAAGACGGCCAGTCCTACCCCCAAAAGAGTCCACAGCAGATTCTGCAAGACCCTCATACTATGCGTGATATCGAGAAACACAATGCGATAGCTATCGGTTCTAATCCCCGGTGGTGGTGTGAGTTGCTGAAACTGCCAGGTTCTATCGGCGAAGAGCAGTCTACCCTGTTGTTTACCTTGCGCCTGAGTAAAGGCCGTGCTGTAACTATCTTCGTCTAAATCTAATTGGCTGTTTACGTTAACCAACTGGCCATTTTGAATAAAAAGGGTGAAGGAGCCCCCAAATTCCAAAGAAAAGCGGGTATCATTGGCGGGTAAAGGTGCTGGGTTGATGAAATTTATGGACATGGCCTGCAGGCGTTGGCTGTTTTCGCGGTCCATGTTTCGGGCGGTGACCCAGTAGATGACGGCAAAAGCTGCGAGCAAAACCAGGGATACACTGAGGATGTTGAAGAGCATGATGTTGTTACGTAGCTTTCTAAACATCGGCGTTCCCTCCAGGGTGAAAGGTGAGCAGGTAGCCGACCCCTCGAATGGTTTTAATGCGCACTGTTTGCGAGAGTAGCGATAGTTTTTTGCGCAAAAAAGCAATTTGCACTTGTACATGGCTATCGTCGGCGTCGGAGTCCCAACCCCACAGTTTTTCAATGATGGTGTTGGCGGAAATGGCTATGCCCTTATTACGAATCAGCAGTTCGAGCAATTGACTTTCTTTTAGAGTCAGATGGAATTGGTGGTTCTCGCTTGTGAGGTCGAGGGTGTTGTAGTTAAGGGTGATGTCCCCATAGTTGAGTATGTGGTTAGGGGATAGTTGCTCGTTTCGCCGGGAGAGTGCTCGAAGGCGGGCTAGGAGCTCTTCGGTTTGGAAGGGTTTGGTAAGGTAGTCGTCGGCTCCGGTGTCGAGACCTTGCACTTTATCTTCAATGGTGCCTTTGGCTGTAAGTAGGATTACGGGTGAAGTATTTCCGCGGTGGCGTAGTTGCTGCAGGACACTTAGGCCATCTTGTTTTGGGAGCATGATATCGAGGATGATGAGGTCGTAAAGGCCGGAGAGGGCGAGGTTCAAGCCGGTTTCGCCATCATAAGCTAGGTCGACGCTGTAATGATGCTTTTTAAGCACCTGGGCGACGGCGAGGGCCAAGTGCTTCTCGTCTTCTACATACAATATTTTCATGTCATGCTCCTTTCTGGCAAAATCACGTATATTATGCTTACTATACGCCTTATCCCTTTAATTCCCCTTTAATGCCGTGGTATGACTTACCACTTAGGGTAAGCGAATAGCATTTTTTACTTAGGTTACTTACTTACCACTTAGGGGACAGTCCCCTCACTGGTGAATATTTACCACATAGGGGA
>CALCNS010000070.1 GCA_937897315.1 uncultured Bacillota bacterium | reverse complement strand
ATTTGTACGCTACCATATTTTTCTTCCAATAATGGGCCTATCAACAGCATTAACATGATATTTGAGCTATAGTGTGCCCAATCCAGATGACCAAAGACATGGGTTAGTATTCTAACATAAGTCAAAGGATCACTCCATGAGGAAGGATAAACAGAAAAAAGGAGAATGTTGCTTTGACCATTGGTCAGTTTCGCTAACCCTAAGGCCATCAGTGAGATGAGCACAAAACTTAAGATTATGGGTGAGTTGTAGCGAATTTTGATCGATGGAGTCATGGACAACCCTTCTTTCTGTTATTCATTTATCCTATTTCTTCGTCATAAATTCAATGACGGAATTGGAGAACGCCACAGGATCTTCAAGAGTAAAACCGGCCATCAGTAAGGCTTGATCGTATAAAAGTTTGGTATACTTCTTGAGCTGCTCCGGTTGGCCGGCTAATTCTTGTAGTGTTTCAAATACCTTGTGATGAGGATTCACTTCGAGAATCCTCTCTGCTTTTACTTCACTCTCTCGATTGGGCATGGCATTAAGAACCTTTTCCATTTCCAATGAGATTTCTCCTTCACTAACCAAGCAAAGAGGATTGTTTTTTAAGCGAGTAGATAAGCGTACGGCTTTCACATGTTGCCCTAATGCTTGAGTCATATCATATAATAACGATTGGTTCTCACGATTCAGTGATTCCATGGCTTCTTTCTGGTCCGCATCCATGATATCCAATTTTGCATCTGCCACCGAGCGGAAGGGTTTCTTTTCGTATTCTCTGAGCACTTTAAGAGCAAATTCATCTACTTCATCCGTCATAGCGAGAATATCAAATCCTCTCTCGCGAACCCTTTCACTTTGTGGTAAAGCAGCGATTTTCTGAACACTCTCACCGGTGGCATAGTAAATCTCTTTCTGATCCTCCGGCATTGAGCTGAAATATTCATTCAGAGTGATTTTCCTATCCTGTTGCAGGGAATGGAAAAGCAATAAATCTTTCAAATCTTCTTTATGTATGCCAAAATCTGCATAAACACCATACTTGATTTGCAGTCCGAACGCTTTCCAGAATTTCTCATACACTTCCCGTTGATCCGCTAGAATTTTGGCTAGTTCAGTTCGTATTCTCTTTTCGATGTTCTTCGCGATGAGTTGTAACTGACGATTTTGCTGCAACATTTCTCTTGAGATGTTCAGTGAAAAATCTGCAGAATCCACAATTCCTCTGACAAAAGCAAAGTGGTCCGGTAACAAATCGGGGCAATTTTCCATGATTAGGACATCATTGCAATATAGCTGCAACCCTTTTTCGAAATTCTTCGTGTAGTATCCATAGGGGGTTTCTGATGGGATGTAAAGCAAAGCATGATAAGAAATAGCGCCTTCCACTTGATACGCAATTTTATGTAAGGGTTCTTTGTAGTCAGAGAACTTATCCTGGTAAAACTGTGTTGCTTTCTCCTCCAATTCCTCCTTGGGTAATCGCCAAACAGGTACCATGCTATTTAGGGTCTTCCAAACACGCTTCTTTGAAGGTGTTTCCTCCTCCGCTGACTCGGTGTCATACTCATCCACTTCTAATTGAATTGGGTATCGAATATAATCTGAATACTTCTTGATCAGACGGCGAAGGGTATATTCTTCCAAGTATTCCGAATAGTTTTCCTCTACTAGATCTTCTCTTAAAAACAACGTGACCGTCGTACCCCAACCCTCTTTTTCACATGGCTCTAAGGTAAAGCCCTCTTCCCCCTCAGATTCCCAGCAGAAAGCTTGATCTTGTCCATAAGCTTTACTGATGACACGGACCCTTTTGCTAACCATGAAAGCAGAATAAAATCCAACCCCGAATTGACCAATCACTTGAACCGGGGATGCTTGAGCATTTTTGAAATCCAAGGTCCCGCTCTTGGCAATGGTTCCTAAATGCTCCGCCATTTCGCTTTCATTCATACCACAACCATTGTCATGAATCGCTAAGGTGCGGGCTTTCTCATCTACTTCCAAGTAAATTCGCAAATCCTCCCGTTGAATTCCACTACGATTCTCATTTAGTTCTCGAATGAACAATTTGTCTAAAGCGTCACTGGCATTCGAAATCAATTCTCGTAAGAACACCTCTTTGTGGGTATAAATGGAGTTAATCATTAGATTCATCAATTTTTTTGATTCTGTTTGAAAAGGTCTTTTACCCATGTTCATCACCTCTGTTATAATCCTTGTTAGCACTCTCTTATATTGAGTGCTAACACAAGACATCATAACGCAAAACTATAAAAAAATCAAGAGGAACACAAAAAAAGCCGCCCGTTCACGGGCGACTTTTGATGCCTCTTGCGACTAGATTAGGAATTTACCAATCTTTTCTCGCCTTGGATTTCTTGAATGGGTTTGATGTTCTGAGTGACTTCCAGAACACCTAGGTACTCTTTTTGCTCGTTACGAACGGCAAAGTAACGTATTAAAATATACTGTCCACGCATAGAAATCCAGAAGTCTTCGTGGTCTTTCTTTCCACTTTTCAGATCGGCAACAATACCCTCAACCACATGCACACTTGCGGGTGGATGGCAATTGGATACTTCGCGCCCAATAATCGATTTGGTTCGAGCAAAGATTCTCTCAGAGCCTTGAGAAAAATACTTTACTTTGTCGTCTTTATCCACAAAAGTGATGTCAAAGGGTAATGTGTTTAAGACGCTAGTCAGCTCATCAACGGTAAACACTCCACTGGGTAAAGTAATCAGACCTTGATTCATTGCTAGAGTTGAATCTTCTTTGTCAACCTTATCTTCAATGGGATGCCATTGACCCAATTTCTCAACTAATTGGCCAATCTCTGAACTTTCATCATCCACTACTTTCCATTCTGCTTGCGTCATATGTTCCACCAACATCGGCAGAAGGATATTCTCTTCTTTATAGATCATCTCACTGATTTTGACTAAAAGTTCGTTCAACGAGTTCTCTGTCTGTGCATCAAACTGACCTATTTCGATCTGAGTCCGTATTTCCTTTAATTGAGCACGAATTTCATCGTCCACACCCCACATCACTTTTGGAGGCGCTGTGATGCCATACTTCTCTAAAAAAGGGAACATTAGGTTTTCTTTTTTTGAGTAATGAATATCGATCTTCGCCAAATCGGTCAATGCATCGGCCAGTTCACTTACAGATGTTTTACTTGTGCGATTTGACAGTAAGGGTTTGATTCTGGCATCGATGAGTGTTTGTATAAAACTATTTTCCGCTTTCATAGTGTTTGCTGGATGCCCTGGAATCATAGAAGGATCTACTTGTTGATGAATCTCGGCGATGGATCCTTTGAAAACAGCTGCATGAACATCACATAAGCGCTGGACTTCTTCCACCGGCAATCCTTCCGATATGAGAGCTTGTTCTGCTTCCGAAATCTCTGTTGCAGAAACGCCTTGAAAAACTTCAGCAAATAAAGCTTTTACCTCGTCAATGGTTTTGCCATCGTGCAATTGAGTTATCATTTTTTTGATCATTTGTTTCCGATATTCACGATTGTTTATGTGTTCACTCATCCTCATTCTCCTTTTCATTTCTATCCTTTTTATTGAATTTGATATCCCCTTTGAGAAAAACAAGCTTCAATCTTTTGCCAATCCAGTTTTTTCAGCACTGCACCCTTACGCAAAGTCATTACTCTTCCGGCAGATTGCAACATTCCCGGCTGAAGGATATCTTTAAAACCCAACTCCACCATGATAGAAACCACATCTGGATGCTCTTGACTTAACTCGTAGATACTTTTCCTGGAACCCATTATTTTCATATTTTCACCCCGAAATCTTTGTTTGCTTTCACCGATAGGATAGCCGACTTCGGAGAAAAATACTGTGATTCAAATCAAATATCTTAGTGAATCACTCGGAATAACCAGCCAGTTTTTGTAAAGACTCCGGTTGTAACACAAGCATCGTTTTATTGTTTAGAGTTCGAATGATTCGCTTAGTTTCCAATTGGCCTAATTTGCGGCTCAGGGTTTCTCGAGCGATTCCCAGGGAGTTTGCCATACCCTCCCTGCTCAAAGGCAGGTGCAATTCTGTTCCTTCCGGTGTAACTACCGAAAACTTATCTTGATACTCTAGTAAGAGGGCTGCAATCCGTGCATTGATGCTACGAACTCCCATGCTTTGTAAAGAGGTTTCCATAACAGAGATTCTTCTTCCCAATTCTTCGATAATCCGTAATGCGATTTCTGTATATTCTCGAATTAGGATTTCGAACTTTTCTTTGGTCAGAGAACAGGTGAATACTTCTTCTAGAGCTTCCACCGAATAATTGGCTTTCTGTTGCCCAAACAGATTAGCCTCTCCAAAAAAATCTCCTTCTGAGAATACATACAAGATTTGTTCTCTGCCATCCGGTGTAATGCGATATGCTTTCACACTTCCGTGGTTAATAATCATCAGTGAATCGACGGCATCACCTTCACACAATATCAGTTCACCCTTACTATACCGATGTCTTTGAATGAGAGGTACAATACTCAGTAAGGCCTCCTGATTTAGTGCGGAGAAAATTGGTACCCTATGAATACACAAATTGTGTTGACAGTAATGACAGAGGCTGTTCATGGGACTCACTCCTATCTTCGTGTTTGTTTCTACTATTCCATATACATACAATATTTCCCTGTAAAAAAAACCTCGTGCAGTTCTTAAGCACGAGGTTTTTTAAGTTAAAACATACAAAACAGCTAAGAATACAATATTGACAACGGTAAAGACCAAAAGATACCTCCAGGGTTGCGCATTCTTTGTTTTCGAGTATTGTTTAAAGGAAATGATGCTGGCCATAGAGGCGATAAGTGTACCCAAGCCACCGAGATTCACACCCAAAGTGAGCACTTCAAAAGATGTGGTATAGGTAGATAAAAGTATGGCTGCCGGTACATTACTAATAATCTGACTAAGAAGGATTGCGACAATTTTCTCGCGGCCACCGACTACTTTGGCTAGTAGTGTGTGGACCTGATTGATTCGCCCCAGGTTTCCAACCAAAACAAATAAAGCAAGGAACGTAAGCAATAAACCAAAATCGGCACCGAACAAATTCTTATTATCATAGAAAGCAAGAATAAGAACCAAAAGAAGCAATACAATAACCGGCTCTACCCAGTGAACAACGGCTGCTAGGGTCAAGACAAAAAGTCCCAAATACACAATAATGCCCTTCTTATCCACTTGTGAGTCTATGGAATGACTCATGATCAGCTTTGATTTGGGGATACGGTGTACTGCAAAAAAAAGTAGAAATGCCGAAAATACCGTTGCGGGCAACATAAGCTGAACAAAATATAAAACCGACCACTGAGACAATCCAAACAAGAACAAGTTTTGAGGGTTGCCAATCGGTGTGAGCATACTACCAAGGTTCGCTGCTACGGTTTGTAATATAATGGTAATAAGGATATAAGGAGATTGTTGAATCGAACCCAAACTACCAATCGCTAGGGGGACAAAAGTAAGCAAAGCTACATCATTGGTCATCAACATCGCAGAGAAAAAACATGCTCCCACCAAAACGCTGACCAAGCCCCGAAGCGAATCTGCTGTAGATAATATCTTTGTCATCAATGTATTGAATAGCCCTGTTTTCTGAAAGCCTGACATAATAACCATGAGGCAATAAAGTAAAATGATTGTCCGAAAATCGATATAACTCATGTACTCGATAGATGGTTTGACCCAAATGGCAGAAATCCCAGCAACAAGAACCGCAAGGATCAAGAGAAAATCTTTCTGAATCCATTGTCTCAATGCTAGGACTTCCCTTCCCTAATCAAGATATCGGGAAGGATTATACCATGGTTTACTGCTTGATACAACCATTACAATCCTAAATATGCTTTCTGAATGACGCTGCTGTTGCGAAGCTCTTGTCCTGTGCCTTCTGCTACGATTCGTCCGTTTTCTAAAACATACGCCCGATCGGCTACGCTCAATGCCATTTCTGCATTCTGCTCCACTAAAAGCAATGTCATTCCTTGCTCTCTCATATGCTGAATGAGATCAAAAATCAGACGCACTAACAAAGGGGCTAAGCCCATGGAAGGCTCATCCAACATAAGAACACTTGGATTGGCCAACATTGCACGGGCCATAGCCAGCATCTGCTGCTCTCCACCCGAAAGAGTAGCAGCTAGCTGCGACATTCTCTCTCGCAGCAGTGGAAATCTCGATAAGCACTGACTCCAAACCGTCTCATTCGGTTTATCCAAACGATAAGACCCCATAGCTAAGTTTTCTGCCACGGTAAACTGGGGGAAAATTCTTCTTCCCTCCGGTACCATAATCATACCCAGAGCCACAATTTCGTGAGGTCTCATGCATGTTAATTCTGCATTTTCAAAATAAATGGATCCACTCTTTTTAGGCAGCAATCCAGATATGGCTTTTAATACTGTACTCTTGCCTGCTCCATTTGATCCAATAAGGGCAACCAGCTCACCTTTCTTGACTTGGAGAGAAACCTTGTGTAAGACTTGAATATTACCATAACAGACTTCTATGTTCGAGACTGTTAGCACTCGCTTCTCTCCTTTCTTCCCAAATAGGCTTCTATTACAGCTGGATTACGCTGAATTTCCATCGGTGTTCCTTGCGCAATTTGGTGTCCGAAATTTAAAACCCACAGGTAATCACAAACACCCATCACTAGGTGCATATCATGTTCAATGAGAAGGATACTGACCTGAAAACGGTTGCGAATCTCCTTGATTTGCTCTGCCAATTGAGAGGTTTCTGAAGGATTCATCCCCGCTGCCGGCTCATCCAGCAATAAAACCCCTGGATTACCCGCCAAAGCTCGAGCAATCTCTAATCGTCTTTGTGCTCCATACGGTAGACTTCCGGCTTTCTTTTCTGCTTGATCGGCTAAGTGAAAGAAGTCTAGCAAATCAAGAGCCTCTTTTCTATGTTGATGATTTGTTCGAAAAAAAGATGAATTGGGTTGAGTTACCAGGACATTCTCCAAGACAGTCATGCGATGAAACAACCGAATATTTTGAAATGTTCTGCCCAACCCCCAGCGAAACAAGTGATAGGAAGGTGCACCCTTGATTTCGTGCCCGAATAACTTTATGTTCCCCTCGGTTGGTTGGTATAGATTGGTGAGTAAATTGAAACAAGTCGTCTTACCCGCACCATTGGGTCCTATGAGCCCACCAATTTGCTGATATCCCAACTGAAAACTAAAACCTTGGAGTGCGTTCAATCCTCCAAAACTCACACTGAGATTCTGAGCTTCTAAAGCAGGATGACCACTGGGTTCGCGTCGAGCCGCTTGGGATGAAATCATGCGTTCTCTCTCCTTTGCTGGAACCATTTAGGTTTTTCCCACTGTGTATTTCGACCAATCATCACGATAATGAGTACCAATGAATAGATCAGCATGCGATACTGATTCAGAAATCGTAACATTTCCGGAGCGATGGTGAGAAAAAACGCCGAAACTGCAGTAGCAATTGCTGACTCTAACCCACCTAAAACCACCATGACAAGTACCTCAATAGATCGGTTAAATCCAAACACCTCAGCAGTTAAAATAGAATAGTGATGACTATATAGAACACCTGCTACTCCAGCCAAGGAAGCGGTGACAACAAAAGCGGTTCGCTTTCTTGAGACAACCGGGATTCCACAAGCTTCTGCGGCTATGGCGTTATCACGAATCGCTCTCCATTCAAGGCCAATTTTAGAGGAGTAGATCCACATAGTAAGCCAAATTGTAAAAACAACAATCCAATAAAGAAATGAAAAGCTTGTATCTTTTGGAATACCTTTCAATCCTGCAGCTCCACCAGTAAAAGGAAGATTAATCACCAAACTTCTGACAATCTCGCCAAAAGCAAGAGTTACAATGGCTAAATAGTCTCCTTTTAATCGAAAAACCGGCACGGATAATAACAAAGCAAGAAGTGCCGCCACTAAAGCTCCAACGCATAGGGCTAAAGGGAACCGAATCCAAACAGGTATTACCTGTACCATTGCTTTTGAAAACAACCCACCTGCATACGCTCCAATGGACATAAACCCAGCATGTCCTAAGGAAAGTTCCCCCAACATGCCTACCAACAGAAACAAGGATAAGGCTAAGATCATATTCAACCCTACAGGAACAGAGAGGGATTGAA
Source organism: uncultured Bacillota bacterium (assembly GCA_937897315.1). Classification (GTDB taxonomy): domain Bacteria; phylum Bacillota; class JAAYKD01; order JAAYKD01; family JAAYKD01; genus CALCNS01. The sequence goes on along the minus strand of CALCNS010000070.1, from coordinate 7,022 downwards.
TGTGACGAGATACCAAACCACTTTGAATCAAACTGTGCATCAGAACGAACAAAAGGAGAGTGAACAATCCACCTAGAAAAAATTTCTTTTTTCTCCATAAGTGATTCATCATGATCCTCCTATACCTTGTCTCGTATTTCTTTGCCCAATAATCCTGTTGGCTTGATCAGCAAAACAACTATCAGCAAGCCAAAAACAATGGCATCCGATAATTCAGAAGAAATAAATGTTTTTACCATGCTTTCTGCAAGGCCCAAGAGGAATCCGCCTAATATAGCACCCGGTATGGACCCAATCCCGCCAAATACAGCAGCTGTAAAGGCTTTTATACCTGGCATAGACCCTGAATAGGGTCCAACGAACCCGTACGCTACCCCATAGAAGAAACCAGCAACGGCAGCCAAAGCTGCTCCTATCGCAAAGGTGATGGATATGATTCGATCTATAGGAACTCCCATCAGCATTGCCGCTTCTCTATCTTGTGCTACGGCTCGCATCGCCAACCCGATTTTCGTTCGATACACAAACCACAAGACAAAAAACATCAGGATGAAAGTCACTACAATCGTGATCACACGATCCATTTTAAATTCTACAGAACCAAGTATGACGCTTGGCCAACGAAACACCTTTGGAAAGCTTCTTAGGGAAGAACCGAAAAGTATCTGAGCAAGATTCTGCATTAAATAACTAACACCAATCGCCGTAATCAGAACAGATAAGGAGGAGCTATTTCGTAAAGGCTTGTAGGCAATCTTCTCAGTCAATACACCAAGAGCTACACAAAAGATTACACTGATGAATATGGACAACGCTGGATGAACATGGAATTGCTGAACAAGAACAACAACGGATAGTGCTCCTGCCATAATCACATCTCCATGTGCAAAATTCAGCATTTTGGCAATTCCATACACCATGGTGTAGCCCAAAGCAATGAGAGCATAGATTGAACCTAAATTAATACCATTAATCATGGCGATAACAAATGCCAAGGAAGCCACCTCCTCTCCTCTGATACGTTTACTATTTCTTGTAAGCCACGTATTTGCCGTTTTCAATGACTACAGCCGTTGCACTTTTTGCCGGTTCTCCCTCTTTGCTCCAAGTCATCGTGCCTGTCACGCCTTCTACTGTAATCTCTGTCATCGCTGCAACAAGCTTCGTATTGAAATCTTTCTCATCCGTCGACTGGACTCCAGATGCTTTCACAGCTGCTGCAATGGTATATACTGCATCATAAGCGTCTGCAGCAAATTGGTCTGGGGTGCTCTGATATGCTGTTTGATAAAGCTTCACAAAATGAACAGTCTTTTCATCGGTTGAGTCTGCAGCAAATGGTGTAAGTAGCATGACTCCTTCGGCAAGATCCGCATATTCTGCTCCTAATTGTGTAATCACTCCATCCATACCATCCACACCAAAGAAAGTGACATCTAAAGTACTTCCCTGTTTCAGAATCATTGCAGCTTCTTGATAGTAAATCGGTAAAAACACCAGTTCAGCTCCAGAATTGGCTATGGCTTGAATCTGAACCGCAAAATCTGTATTACTTTGTGAAGTAAAAGCTTGTTCCGACACGACTTCCAACCCGCGTTCTGCTGCTTGCTTCACAAAAGAGTCTCTGATGCCGGTGGAGTAATCGCTGGATTTATCGTACAGAACAGCAACCTTCTTAGCAACTCCATTATCAGCAATAAAATCTGCTGCGTACGTTCCTTGATCCGGATCGGTAAAACAGACCCTAAAACAATTATCAAAACGAGTGATTTCCTTTTGTGAAGCAGAAGGTGTCACCATAAGGAAACCATCTTTTTTAACTTCTTCGGTCATCGCCATTCCAGCGCCGCTTGTCGTTGTTCCCATGGACACATGCATCCCTTTATCTACTAAGCGAGCATATGCACTCACTGCCAAGGCTGGGTCGGCTGCATCATCTTCAAAAAGCAATTCCAGTTTCATCCCTTGAACGCCACCATTGGCATTGATTTCATCTACAGCAACTTGAGCACCCTGTTTCACCGAAGTTCCATAACTAGCAGCAGCCCCCGTCAATGGTCCAGAACCTCCAATTTTCAAGACGACATCTTTCTTCGCCTCTACATTCGTTGCAGCAGGAGTTGGCTGGTTGCAAGCACTTAGTACCATGGCGACCAAAAGCATCATTGCGAAAAACGCACCCTTTTTGACAAACCTCATAATAGACACCCACTCTTTCGTTATTTTATCTTTCACGGTTCCCGGGACCGCAAAATTCAATAAAAAAAACGGTACCGCTTTGATGCGGCACCGTTGAACACCCTAGTTAAGGGTTTAGTCGGTAAACTGCCTCAAGCGCTTACGAGTAGACTCCGATAAAATAATAATCGATAAAATAATAATGCTAATAAGGCCCTGCAGATTAAGCAGAGCCGATATAACTAAGACAACAAAAAAAGACACAGCCATAGCTATGTCTTTTGCATGTAACACGGTATTAGCGCAGAAGAAAGAAGCGTGCATGGTTTGCACGTTGTGACGATATGCCGTTGTTTTTTTGACGTTATCGTTCATGATGCTTCCTCCTGTCAGGTATTGTTGCTAAGTCTACAACAGAATCTAGAGCACGTCAACGCCAATTTTTTAAAGAATGTCAAAGGAAAGTGTCATACAGATGGTTTATGCCTTTCAATTCTGCTGACAAAAAAAGAATAAACGAATATTCCGTTCTTGTAGAAATAGAATATTCGTTTTCTATGCTAGGCTTGCCCGCACCAAAAAGAGCACACACCCTACGGGTGTGTGCTCTTTTTGTGTGAGCAACACCAAATTAATACAATGCAAAGATTTATCTGGCGTTTGTGCATTTCTCTCCTCAGGAGGGCTTACAGGTTTTATAGTTCAGTTACAACCTTAACTTCCTATTATTTTAAGTTCTTTTGCTCGTCCGGTATGCCTAATATAGAATGCAGCAGCAGACAAAATCTTCCCAAAAGGCTCGTTCATTGGTGAAGCTTTACTTATTGCAGGCTGGACTATGTATATGGTAGCCTCCATCGCTTTCTGACTTTGCAGTAATGTTTTTAGCGTTTTATTATCTCCACGTATAAATTTATCTGAACTTCCACCTTTTATACGTGCTTGTATCTTAGTAAGTAAAGCAGTCTTCGACTTAATCCATACGGTGCTTTTTATTGCTTGTTGGGCTACTTCATAGACATCATCGATGGAAGAGTTATATTTTGCTCCCTTCATTGCTTTGCAGTGATACAGTTCAACTCTGATAAACGACTCGTCTGATTTGAAAGTAAGATAATCGGCGATTTCTCCAGTCCCATGGTCATAGATAATATGGGAGTACTGTCCGTCTTGCAGAAGGTGCTCTTTTAGGGCAGTTTGGATTGTTACTTTCCCTTCAGGTGCATCTTTAGCTTCTTTTGTAATATCAGTGTTTGATCCAATCCAATCAAATGTGATAATCCGGCTCTGATTAAAGTTTTCAAAGTTCGCATTTCCTTTAAGTACTTCATGTCCGTAATACACAGTACCGTCTGCTGTTTTGAATAAGAGAGGATTTTCTGTAAAATACTTTGACAATGTTGTTGCATGTGCACCGTCTTTACATACAATTAGATCTGTAGAAGAAGAGTATTCTCCCAGAGTATTGCATGTAAGTTGCTCTGTTACGTCACCAAATACAAAGTCAAAGACTACACCATCCCCATCAGGAGTAGTGCCAACGACCTTAAGACTTGCATCAGTCAATAAGCCGAACCGTTCGCTTGTTCCATTAACGCGTAAAGACGGTGGCGACAAAAATGTATTTTCCTGAAAGAAACAGAATAAGATATTATCACTATATTTGCTTATACCTGTAGGGATAGGCAAGCGGTCATAATTTGTATTAGTTTTTACTTCCAGTCCTCTGTTGACAATTTTTTCCCCAAATGAATCACACCACGAAATATACTCAGGTAAAGATAGATATGAACTGCTCCAAAACTTTGAGCCACTACTATATCCAATAGTCGCATCTGCACCATCTTGAGTCACTTTGCAAAAAGCATGCCCCGCAGATAGCATCATACCAGTGTTTTCATCAATAGAGGCTGCCGTATTCGAACCAGCATAGATCCGATACGATTCCCCAGTTTCTGCATATCTGTTTTGCATTCCGGTATTAAAAAACTCATAATTGGAGAATCCAGCAAGAACCCTATTCATTTCATCACGCGGTATTTTGTTATGTGATTCACAAAAGCTTCCTGCTATTAATTTATAAACCAACTCTGTTTTTTGTTGTGAATAGATAAATAAAAGCCCTGTTTCAACTTGATAATGAACAATATAAAGATTTACCTCAGTATTAAGAGGTTGGTTGCTTTCAAGCCAAAGCGGAGTGTCATTAATTGTTGCGATACCAACTATGGTATTAGTATCACTGCTCCTGTATATGTTTTCGCCGACTGATAATTCTTCCGGGAAAACACCTGCAATATTAAATCCAGTTACACGATACACACGTGCATGACAATTGGGACGGATGTTATGCAGTGATATTGTATCCTGCCCATTCTCCGGTCTAGAAAACTGTTTTATTGCCTTGCTGTTTTCCAAATCGCTATTGATTTTTTCTTCTGACATTTCAATAATCATATCCTGCCAGACTACATCGCTTGTGTATAGTTTACGGTTTTCAATGCGTAGTGCCTCATCATTCATTGCAATAAATTTTGCCGTTCCGATATTATCAGCATTCGTCCGAGCAAAACGTCCGATAAATTGAAGGGTGCTTGCAAGCGATTTTTGTGGTTCGTGTACGGCTGCTATTTTTAAATTTGGAAAATCGAATCCTTCTCCAAGCATATCAACGCAAATAATACCATCGAGTTCTTTGTTCCTTAATGCTTTTATTGTACGCTGTATCGTACTGAAGGCCATAGAGCTGTCAATCCGTTTTAAACGAAGTCTTGTATTTTCTTTATATAGTTCTTCCAGCCCCTTGGCTTTGTCTTTGGTATCCGTACGAACCATTAAATAATGCTCATATCCGTCAGATCTGTCATTTAGCAATACTCGTTCAGCTTCAATTGCTATTAATTTGTCCTTATCCGCTGCTTCATCAATTGGAAGAAAACTAATAGAACCAAATATTCCATCACGGTACGCTTTAGACAACGGATAATTATATATGTGCGAACCCTGGATTTCCTTTTTATCTAACCTAAACGGAGTAGCTGTCACCAATAGCGAAGCAGCATGCTTCATATTGTTAATGATTTTTTGCCAAGTTGGAGCAGGAACATGGTGAGCTTCATCTATTATTACATAATCGAAAAGAGCATTGATATCACTCTCTGATATTGATGCTGCAACTTGATGTGAAGCTACAATAACATCAGCAGAAGAAATATCATTAACTTGTTCGTCACAATACAAATGCTCAGCTTCATATACCTTGGGAGGCATAACACCTTCACAAAAAACTCCTATTTTCTTTAGTGTTTTCAATTGTTTATAATCGTCAACAATCTGCCCACGAACCAATGCGCTAGGTGTCACAATAAGTATTTTTGACTTTTGGAGTATATATGGAGCCAACATTAGTACTGTAGTTTTACCAGACCCAGTCGGCATTACTATCACGGCAACATCCAATGGTTCTAATGTCGAATGTGAAGCAATTGCATGAATGGCACCTATTTGAGCGTTTCTTAGCCCGACAGAATGATCAGAAGCAATCGGATAATGTATTGCCGTATATAAATCAGAAAAGTAGCTCATGCAATCGCCTCCATTAAAAAGAATATTACATATCAGGAACTTCTTTGTTGTTTCCCAAGTATCCAGATATGATATAATAATCTATGCGGTAAACAACATTAAGCCGATCCACAGACAATCTTCAAGCGGGTAGGAACGCTCCGTAGGTTGATGCCTACGGAGTATTCCTTTCTTTTTTTAAATCTTCCAGCACGTGGTTTACAACAAAGCGTTTCGTCTTTTCTTCAATTGTTTCTTTTGCATCCGGGCTGGACACGGACTCGACTATATAGAGAGTGCCGTCGATCTCCCTATAAGAAATGTGCTTATGCCGATAATGCAGAGTTGGCCACAGTTGTTCGTGTTTGAATATGAAGTTCGGTGATGATTCAGCACAAGGAAATGATACTTTGTATTCTTTTCCCTTTTCAACTACATCAGCTACAGTTCCGCTTATACCGGCTTTTAGGCCAATCTCCTTAATATCCTCACGGAGAACTACCGGTTCATTTATCTCAATTTCGTATTCATTGTGATCACAATACTTTTTCATAGGTTTTACTCCTCCGGAGTTCTCCTCTCTGACGTTATACATAATTCATTATCACTTAAGCCTGCATCGTCAACATCTGCATTAGGCAGTGATAGCGATCTTTTGTTACTCCAATGGTCGAATACAATCGACAACACCGCACGCTTCTGCTAATATGTTCAGCATTTTTATCCCGTGGTTAAGATATGTCGTTTTCTTCCACGTAAGATTTGGATTTCTGCCACTCTGAATATCTTTTTGAACAAGCTCTGACATAATTCGCAACTTAATGCTTCCCTTTGAAATCATATTTTCAAAGGTGCTTTGCTTTGACTCCGGAGACATATTAGAAAATTTAGAGTTTACTGTACGTTGTATAATACAAAGATTTCCAAAATGGTTTACACCTTCATTCTGACCCCAGACTTCAAATGTATCACCTGATGGATGCTGCGGGTACCAGTGCTCAACAGAATTACGAAATTCAAAGATAAAATCAGAATATCTATACCGCGTTTTATCCCTTGAACGATCAAACTCCATCTTCCAAAGTAGATAATCAAGGTAATTGAAAACAATATGAGGGGTATTAGCCCCAAGGTCGAAGTTGCAGTCCGTGAAATAATTCTCGACAACTTCGCCTTTTATAAACTTTTCAATATGCTGCTCAAAACCTGTTAATGTATCAAGCGTTCTGTTCTTGTATAACCACGTCAACAATGATGTAATCCAATGCATTACCTTGGGA
>CALCNS010000069.1 GCA_937897315.1 uncultured Bacillota bacterium | reverse complement strand
ATCTACGTACCGGGATTGGGCGGAGTGCGTATTGAAGATGATGCCGTTATGGTACCGGGCGGAGTACGCATTCTCACCGGGTATCCTCGTGAATTAATCGTGTTGGGTTAAGGAGATGCTATGACTTCATTGCTTTTGTTCCTAGTTGGAGTAAGTTACTTTTATCTGTGGTACCGTTTTTCTGACGATGAATCGGGGAAAGCGATTCCAATTGCCCAAAGAAGACAGCAATTACTGGCTGGAACGGTGTTTTGTTTGCTGGGCATTGTCGATTTTATCGTTGCACCCATGGCAGAAATGATTCCGTTGTTGATTCGCTTGTTTGCAGGGATTTTCTTATTCCTCATGGCAGGGAAGGCTTCTAGACAAGTAGCCACTGCAATCTATTATTTGACCGCAGTGCTAATTTTAATTCGAGGGCTGTTAGAGTTTATTGGTTTATAAAAAAACGGTTCTTTCGGTAGCATAACATCTACCGAAAGAACCGTTTTGCAGATTCGTTTAGAGACTACTGACAATACTGAATGTATCTTTGGCGATACCCAACTCTTCGTTGGTGGGAATCACGAAAACCCGAACTTTTGAACTGGGTATCGTCAGTTCTTTTTCTTTGATTTTACGGTTTTTGTTGAGTTCTTCATCAATCTCAATACCCAACCATTTCAAATGTTTGCAGACATTGCTTCGTAATACAGAATCGTTTTCTCCGATACCCGCGGTGAAAACAATGGCATCGACACCTTCCATAGCAGCAATGTAAGCACCAATGTATTTACGGACTTTGTATTCAAACATTTGCAGACTCAAAGCAGCACGCTCGTTGCCTTCTTTGGCGGCATTTTCAATATCACGCATATCGCTGGAAACACCGGAAATACCAAAGACACCAGACTTTTTGTTGACCAAGTCATTGAATTGGTTGAAATTTAAGTTTTCTTTTTGCATTAAGTATCCTACAATTGCTGGGTCGAAGTCGCCACTGCGGGTACCCATCATCACACCTTCTAAAGGAGTGAAACCCATCGTGGTGTCATAGGATTTGCCATTCTTGACAGCGGTAATAGAGGAACCATTACCTAAGTGAGCGGTGATGATTTTCAGCTCAGATGCGGGTTTATCCATGAGTTTGGCACAACGCTCGGAAACGAACTTGTGAGAAGTGCCATGGAATCCATAACGACGAATTTTGTACTTTTCATAAAGGCTATAGGGTAGTCCGTATAAATAAGCATGTTTCGGCATGGTTGCATGGAAAGCGGTGTCGAATACGCCCACATTGGGTACGCCAGGTATATTGGCTTCTACAGCAGCAATACCCATCAGGTTGGGGGGATTGTGTAATGGGGCTAATTCAATGTTGCGTGTTAAGGCATCTTTGACCGCGTCGGTAATTAAAACCGAACCGGAGAAATCTTCACCACCATGAACGACACGATGACCAACGGCACCAATTTGATCGAAGGAATCAATCACACCATTGTTCGCATCGATTAGCATGTTTAAGACATTTTTAATGGCAACAGTGTGATCCGGCATATTGGTTTTTACTTCTACTTCGTCACCTTTCCCTTGATGTGCCAGGAAAGAACCTTCAATACCTATACGCTCAACACGACCTTTTGCCATAACCGATTCGTTGGACATATCAAACAATTGATATTTCAAAGAGGAACTACCGCAGTTAAGAACTAAAACAATCATGAACATACCCTCCTATGTGAATTTGTGCTATATTTCTATTATACCCTTGAACGGTTCTTCGGTAAAGAGGATTCCTGGAAAAGATATGGGGAGAAAAGAAGGAATCTGCTGTGACAAGGGCAAAATATATAACGCTTCATCTGCAATAGATAAAAATCGAATGAACAATTAAGGGAAAGTGGTTTATGCAGTTTCCCTTTTGAGGAGGAACATCATGATTTCTTGGACAGAGATTCCCTGGAATGCCGTCATCTGGCTAGTGTTTAGTGGAGTGATTATCTTCGGGGTCAATCAATTTGAAGAGAAACTAACAGGCAATGATCCGGAAGGATATCAGGTTCGTAAAAAGCAACTAACCATTTACGCGTATGTGATCAGTGCTTTAAGCATTATCCAAATTGTGGTTCGGACTGAGCTAAACCCGGTGTTCTCTTATGGCGTGACTGCAATGCTCTTCTTTTGGATGACGAAAACCGAGAAAGAAGCAGCCAAACGCAAGGCTGCTCGAAATATGGGGATTCTGATTGCGGTCCTCGCTTTTTTAGCATTTTTAGGCGGCTTCTAGATGATTCTTAGAATCCCCGTCCACGACTGTGAGCGGGGCATTTTTGTGCCGGTTATTTAGTGAAACGAAGCAAATTACAAGAAAGTAGCTGATTTTTTTGTCTCAAGGAGAAGTCAATCATCACATAAATCCCGATCGATCCATAGCTGCACGCGTGCTCGGTTTGGCATGGCCGGTCATTGTTGAAAACTCACTTATGACATTGGTCAATGTAGCAGACGTTGCCATGGTTGGACGGTTGGGCAAAGTAGCCATCGCCTCGGCCAGCTTGCCAGGGTCACCTATTTTTTTTAGTCAAGCCATTTTTTCGGCGGTGTCCATTGGAACCACAGCGTTGGTGGCTCGGCTCATCGGCGCGCGTGAGCGAGATAAAGCGAATATGGCGTTACGGCAATCCTTTTTTATCGCCATGGTTTTGGGTATCATAGTTACCTTGCTTTTGGTAGGATTTGCTCAGCCGATTATGCACCTCATGGGGGCACGAGATGAAGTTCTAACCATGGGAAGTATGTACTTGCGAGTTAGTTGCAGTACCTTTTTCTTTATGACGCTTTCCTTTATTCTCAATGGAGCATTGCGAGGAGCCGGAGACACCAAAACCCCTATGATTACCAACATCATTGCTAATCTTGTAAACTTAGTACTAAACTATTTGTTGATTCACGGCATTGGTGTCTTCCCGGAAATGGGGGTAGCAGGTGCAGCCTTGGCCACTGCGATTTCCCGTGCAGTGGGGGGGATCTTGGTGTTGGGCGTTGTCTTGTCGAACAAAGCGAAGCTGCATTTGGATTTGCGCTTCCCTTGGACGGTAGATGGGGACTTGATGCGCAGAATGCTTAAAGTGGGGCTACCTGCTGCCGGTGAGCAGTTTGTGATGCGTGGCAGTTCTATGATTATGACCCGTATGATTACCGGGTTGGGTACTTTGGCGTACGCCAGTCATTCTTTGGTAGCCAATTTTGAATCGGTTTCTTTTATGATTGGGTTGGGCTTCTCCATGTCTGCATCTTCTTTGGTGGGGCAACATTTGGGAGCCAAAGACGAAGATGGAGCGAATGCTTGTGGTCATATGGCGGCCAAAGTCGCAGGAATCGCCATGGGTTTGTTTGGATTGGCCTTTTTGTTGATTCCAAGAATGATTATTGGAATTTACTCCAATGACCCAGAAGTAGTGACCTTGGGGTCGTCCATTCTGAGGATTGCTGGGTTTTCTCAGATTCCATTGGCATTGAACATTGTATATTCTGGTGGCTTGCGCGGGGCCGGTGATACCCAATATGTCTTTTGGGTGTCTGTTCTTGGCAATTTAATCTTGCGCTTGGGCTTAATTTACGTCTTTGCATATCTTTTGGATATGGGGGTACTTGGTGCTTGGATTGGCCAGACCATCGATATCAGTATTCGTAGTTTGTTCATCTTCGCTCGATATCGAAGTGGGAAATGGCGTAGCATCAAAGTTTAAAGAGGAGGAGTTCGTATGACAGGTCTTCCACTCGGATGCAGCATCTACAGTAGTACTAACCAGGAACAAGTGAATGAGTTGTTGAGAAGTGCAAAGGAGATGGGCATGAAGTATGTCTTCACCTCTTTGCACATTCCGGAGGAATCGCAAGAAGTATTGTCTTTCTTAGAACCGTTGCTTCAGAAAGCCCATCGCTTGGGGTTGGAAGTCATAGCCGATATCAGCCCAGTCAGTTTGCAACGATTGGGGCTATCTCATATTGAGGACTTGTTAGGTTGGAACATGGATTGGTGGCGGGTTGATTATG
>CALCNS010000068.1 GCA_937897315.1 uncultured Bacillota bacterium | reverse complement strand
GCATACGAGATTCCGAAACGTGACTGGAGTTCAGACGTGTGCTCTGCCGATCTCAGCAATAATGGAGAGGTTTACCTCTATGCTAAGGCCGAAGGTCGCAACGGAGCGCTCAGTGCAAATACTGCTACCGTGAAAGTGGTGGTCAGTGCATATGACACCACAGCACCGGTTATTACTTTGGAGCAGCCTTATGCCGGCGTCCAGTTAAGCAATCCGGTCAGTATGATTCGATTCAAGGTCTTCGATGGTGAAAGCATTGTCGATGAAGACACGATTCTTGTGAGTATAGATGGTGGAACATCCATGATAGCTACCTTCAATCGCTACACCAGCCAATACGAAGTGGCGCTTTCCACTCCCTTGACCAGTGGAACACATAGTTTAAGGATTACCGCTCAGAACGAGATGAACCTCTTAGCGACCAATGACTATGCAATCATCTTGGGGGACAGTATTCGAGCAGAATTCATGGTAACGGCAAATGCTTCACCGATTGTTGGGGCTACCATTACCATCAATTCTCAAACGATCACGACTGATGAGACAGGTAAAGCAGCAGTAGAAATCGGAGCAGGAACATACAACTACACAGTCAGCAAAACTGGATATCTCACACAAAACAACAGTACATCAATTTCGGCTCAAGACTTCACTGTGGCTGTTCAAATGGTTGCGTCGGCAACGCTTACCTACACGTTTAAGACATCGGATGAAAAGGCTTTGGCTGACGTGAAGTTCACCCTCACAGATAAGACGAGTAAAGTTGTCTACAATGCAGCGCTAAGTAACACAAGCGGTCAGACAAACTTACAACTTCCAATTTCAACTTACTCCTATATCATTAGTAAAACCGGGTTCATTACACAAAGCGGAGATCTCATCGTTGCTGCTGACAAGGCAGAAACGATTACTCTGGCATCGGATACCCAGTCGACGTTTGGTATAGGTATTACAGTACGAGATCAATTGGGTGTGAAGTTATCGGATACCAGTGGCCTCTCGGCAAAACTAAAAGATTCTGCGCAAGCAGAGAAGAGCTTAAGTCCTGTGTCCGGTGTTGTTTCAGACTTTGTTGCAAATGGATCTTACACCGTTGAAGTTACGGCAACAGGATATACAGTGCAAATCTTATCCGCAGAAATCTTGGGTAATGCTTATGTGAAAGACATCACCATGGTTCCTTTGGGCTTTAGCATTAATACCGCCACTGAGCAAATTGATTTAAGTGAAGGTTATGTTGCCAATACCAAGAGTAGCTTTGATGGCAATGCAGTAGTAGATCTCTCGGCGGTCGCTCCGAATTCGGTAGTATATATTAGACCTTCTACCGGTGGAACAGCCCTGCCGATTAAGACACCCACAAGATTAGCTAAACCTGCTACCCCGAGTATCACGCAGATCGGAGACCAATCGGTTACCTTGCAAAGCATTACCGGTGCTGAATACAGCGTAGATGGCACAACCTGGCAAGATTCGACCAGCTTTACTGGGCTGCCGAACTTTGAACAAATCACTTTCCGCACCCGAATGAAAGCTACCTCGACCCACTTTGCTTCCGAACCTACTTTGGTTGTTCAGTCTCTCATACCGCAACGTGTTTACTTGAGAGAAATCAACGTAGATAGCACAAAGAATGTTCGCTTCACCGTTGGAAATTACTCCGGTACACTATCCACTGGAGGAACCTTTGTAGTTGCGGTTTACGATGCAAATGGAAAGATGGTAGAAATGAAAACCATGGTTAGCGGATCCTTACAAAATGCACAGGAAGTCGAGAAGAGTTTGACGGTACAAAATGGTGGTAGTGGCTATCGCACCAAAGTATTCTTCCTAGGAGACTTCAGTAAACTGAAACCGTTATCGGAGAGCTTGGTGTATACAGCTCCTTAAGCAAACAAACAAAAGGACCGAGAATCTCATGCGAGATTCTCGGTCCTTTTTTGCATTAGCAACAGTATTAGTCCGTAGGGTGGTTATTTTTCTGATACCATTGAATCGCAAAATCGCACAACTCCGTGGTGCCGTGGCATTTGCCCAGGACATCAATGGCTTTTCGGATTGTTTCCACCCGTTTTGGATGAGAAAATAAATTATAGACCGCTTCGTCCACAGAGAAGGTCTCTGTGGCATAAAGAGCGAGTCCATTGTTGAGCATAAATTCCACGTTACGGTGTTCTTGACCGGGTATCGGGTTGATCATAATCATGGGTAAGCCCTTTGCTAAGGCTTCTGATGTAGTCAGACCACCCGGCTTGGTAATAATACAGTCGCTGGCATCCATCATGATGTCGACATTGTTGACAAATCCAAAAATCCGAAAATCTTTCTTCAATTTCATGAGTTTCAACTCTCGGTAGAGACTTTTGTTGTTGCCGCAAACGACCAAAGCTTGAAAATCCAACGGAAGACAATCGAGTTGCTCAATGGTCTTCTCAATATTACCATATCCCATGGAACCGCTCATCACCATGAGGGTGCGCTTGTTCGGGTCGAGTTCCAACAGCTTTCTGGCTTCTAGCTGGTCTATCCTCTTCGAAAATTTGGGATGAACCGGAATGCCAATCGGCAACATTTTCTCCAAAGAAATGTTCTTGCGTTGTAATCCGTACGCTAATAAATCGCTACCGACGACAAAGTAATCTAAATTTGCGGTCTCTTGCCAGAGGGGATGAATGGTATAATCGGTAACGATATTAATCGTTAAGGTGTTATCCAAAAGTTTATTCGTCCGCATGGCGCTCAACATACAAGAAGCTAACACATGGGTACTGATGATCACGTCGGCATGATGACCGGTAATGGCATCCTGAACTTCTCGGCTCAGTACTTTGTTGACTAAACGTGTGATCGAATACTTTGAGGAGGGCTCTGTAACACGGTCCATCATTTGATAAATCTTATGATACGCCCTTGGTGCATAGGTGGTGCTGAGCAAATACCCTCTAGATAACGTAAGGTTTACCAAACTACTGATTTCACCTACGACATCCATGATTTCGCAGTCGACTCCTTGCTGAATAAACTGATCCGCTACCGCCTTCGCCGTGGCAAAATGACCCTGCCCGGTAGACACAGATAGAATTAAAACTTTCATTATGTATCACCTCAGTAAATTTCTTTAACATCTTTCGGTAATTTTTGAATATGCTTCACAAATGCCACGCTGTTATGTTGTTGCAAGCCATCGAATTCAAAATGAAAAGCTTGGGCAACTTCCAAAGCGATTTCATGATATAAGGCTTCCATAGTATATAGTGCTTGCCAAATGCTATCTGCATTTCCAGAAGGATACGTGTCATAAACCCTTTGCATGATGTCTTTTGACAAGTATAAAGGAAAATACTTTCCAGACTTTCCGGTAGACACTTCCCAACCATGATGTAGGCCAACATGCCAGTTCAGCATAATCAGCAACTTAGGACGCAAATACTGAAAGCAATCTAGGGCATAGAGAAGCTCATTTCGCCACAACCCCTTAGCAACATAGGGTAGAACCCAGTAAAAATCATTGCAACGTGCGAAGAAAAGTTCTGCCGTTGGAGGTTGTATCCAATAAGAGCGATCAGAGGATGTGGGTATGGGAGGTAAGTAATTGGCTCTTTCCCATAGGGGAACGGTCAAGGAGTCGCTTCCGTATTCTTCCTTCATGACATCAAGCGTCTGTATGGTGAGGTCCAAGCGAGTGCCGTCGGCAAATTGCATCAGCCAAGCATAACGGCGTTGAAAGTCAAGAGATTCTCCTAAAAGAGTGTCCAAGTAATCGGGTTCTTCAAGCAGTAATAGGGTGCCAAAACGATGAATCCAATTGTGATCTTGAATAAAAGGCCTCGTTTCTGAAACGACGAAAACGATATCGTAGTCTTGAAAAATGTCTTTTGTAGCATTGGGATTGGCACGGGAGCCATTCATGTAAACAGCCAAAATGCGCGAATCATTCTGTGCGGTATGTAATATGAGGTGAATCATTTCTTGCTCTGTTCTCATGATTGGACCTCGTCCGCAGGTTGTATACAAGTTCTATGCTTTAAGTAGGGTGACGAAGCGAAAGACAGCAGAGTGGTTAGATGCGTGTAATAGTAGCGAACTCCCTGGGTTAAGCGCTTCTGCGTAAGCTCGATGTTCCCGGCAGTTCCTGCGATTTTGCCTGTCTGAACGATTCGTTGTATGGCATTGTCAATGACCGGCTTCACCAAAGGATGTGAGGATTCCCCGGGATAACCCAAAGACTGAGATAAATCCGAAGGCCCAATGAAACAAACATCAACACCCTCCACGGCTGCAATGGTTTCTATGTGTTCTAAAGCTGCACGATCTTCAATTTGCACACAAATCAAGGTTTCGCTGTTGGATTTTTTTGTATATTCTGCCATAGAACCTTGGAACCCATATTTTGCCGCACGGGTTCCTACAGCCACACTACGGGTTCCCATAGGAGGATATTTAACGGCCTGAACAATACGGTAGGCCTCCTCGGCATTAGAAACGTGTGGCGCTTGAATTCCTTTTGCTCCCCGGTCCATGTATTGGCCAATCAGCTCCAAATCATTCTTATAAGGACGCACAATCGGTGTAATATGATTGGCTTCCGCTGCAACAATCATGGCTTCAACGGTTTCCAAGTTCAAAGAACCGTGCTCACAGTCGAGGAGCACCCAATCATATCCTAATAGACCGGCCATTTCTACCAGTTGAATCGATGGAATCATCACAGATAAACCTAAGACTGGTAGATGAGATTGTAGCTTTTTTTTCATAGGGTTTTCCATAAAATCATCCTTCTTCTCATGGGTTACAAAATCCTATTCGATTTACTTCACGAAGATTCCTTGATTTTAGAAAAAAACGACTGTTGCCTCCCTCAATAAGCAACAGCCGTTTAAGAAAATGAAAAAGCTAGTTCGCCAAGGCAATCATCGTGCGTAATATGCGGAAGGCTTCCATAAAGGTCTTGCCGGTGCATCGCAATGTGACACCATCAATTCGTTCTGAGCTAGGGCAACGAGAGGCGTTATCGGCTAACCCACTGTTATGGCAGACCATTTCAATGACGACCGGGCGGCCAGGGATGAAGGGTTTTACAGTAGGAATATTGGCATAGGCTTTCTTTGCTCCTTCTTCGATGAGTGCGCAGGCTTTTTCGAGCGGTAAATGAAGTGCCGAATATCGGGTAATGGATTCCTTAACGGTTACCGTTTCAATTTGGGGTAACGTTTTCTTAATATCGGCACAAATGGTTTGATCTCCCGTGAGGAAAATGACCGGCAGATTCAAATCCCCAGCGATGGCGGCATTGATTACAGCTTCACTGGCAGCAACACCATTGATGCGAATTTCAGATACCGTACCACCGGAGATGGTGTGACTTAAAATGCCTTGGTCACCGTTCTTGGCATGATATCCCACAAATGCTACGGCGTCGAAACCAAGCTGTACCCCTTCCATCATGGAAAGGTGTTTCGGCGAGCCGCTGAGTAAGCGAACGTCCGGGTGCAACTCTTCAATAAGAATATTACGCATCGAACCATGACTATCGTTGACAACAACTTCGGTGGCACCTGCAGCGAAAAAGCCACGGGCGGCAGCATTGACTTCTTTGGTCATTTGCAAGCGAGCGCGAGAATACTCGGCACCACCGGTAGGACCGCATTGGTCACCATGAACGACTCCGGTAATTCCTTCAATGTCGGCAGAAATAAAAATCTTCATGTTTGTTCCTCCTTTAATTATTAGGGATTTGCTAATGCAATCATGGAATGTAAGCTTTGAAATGCTTCGAGGAAAGTATTCGCTTGAACTCGAACAGTTCTTCCGTCGACACGCACGCTACCCGGGCAACGCGAAGCATTATCGGCTAAACCGCTATTGAAACAGACCAAATCAATGGTGACAGGAGTTTGGGGTCTATAAACCTCACAGTTATTTAAGTTCTTAAGGGCTTTGGTTGCACCCTCTTCAATGAGATGACAAGCCTTGATTACCGGTAAATGCAAAGCAGAGGTGCGGGTTATGGCTTCTTTCACAGTGACGGTTTCGATGTTAGGCAAGCACTTCTTGATATCGGCACAAATGGTTTGGTCTCCGCTCAAAAAGATGACAGGAACACCAAATTCTCCGGCAATGGCAGCATTGATTTCGGCTTCGCTAGCTGCTTTTCCGTTTATTTTTATTGCCATGGCGGTTGAGCTGGAAATGGTGTGGCTTAAAATGCCTTGGTCCCCATTTTTAGCATGGAAGCCAACAAAAGCAACCGCATCAAAGTCCTTGCTGATTCCCTGCATCATCATGAGGGCTTTTGGTGTGCCACTGATTAATTTTACTCGTGAATCCAATTCTTCAATCAGAATGTTCTTCATGAGCCCGTGGCTGTCGTTGACGACCACTTCGGTAGCTCCTGCAGCGAAAAAACCGCGGGCTGCTGCATTGACTTCTTTGGTCATTTGTAATCGTGCTCTTTGGTATTCACTAGCACCGGCAGGCATCACTTGGTCACTATGCACAACACCGGTAACCCCTTCAATGTCTGCGGAAATATAGATTCGCATGGCATCATCACTCTCTTTCTTTCTGTTCTAAAATCTCCTTGTCTTATTCCACGAAGAAGGGAAAAGTCCTGCCCGCGATGAAGTAAGCCGAAGAAATATGAGGGGGATACTATGAAAAAAGTGATGATTTACACCGATGGTGCTTGTTCAGGCAATCCCGGACCAGGTGGTTGGGGAGCCGTGCTACTGTATAACGAAAATCGAAAAGAAATATCCGGTGGAGAGACGCCTTCCACGAACAATCGCATGGAAATCATGGCGGCCATTGCGGCACTGGAGTCCTTGAAAGAAGCTTGTGAAGTCGATTTATATAGCGATTCTGCGTATTTGGTCAATGCTTTTAAGCAGGAATGGTTAGAGAATTGGCAAAGAAACGGGTGGAAGACCAGCAAAAAGCAGCCGGTCGAGAATCAGGATCTATGGCAACGGCTCTCGCAGCAAACAAAGAAGCACAAAGTGACGTGGCACAAAGTCAAAGGGCACGCAGAGAATAAAGAGAATAATCGTTGCGATGAATTAGCCAGAGCCGCTATCGCCAATTTGGGGGTGCTTTCATGATTGTGACTGCTGCGATTATTCGTAATTTATGTGGTGAGATTCTCATCTGCCAGAGACCGGAGAATAAATCTTGCCCCCTATTATGGGAGTTTCCGGGAGGAAAATTGGAAAAGGGTGAAACACTTCAGGAATGCTTAGCCAGAGAGTGTATGGAAGAGTTGGGCATTGAGATTGAAGTGCAAACAGAGATCGGTGTGACGAACTATCGTTACCCTACGTTCGAGGTCGAGATCCATTTCTTTGAATCGATACTCCTTGCTGGGACTCTACGGGGATTGGAGCATAAGCAAATTCTTTGGGTGGCACCCAATCGATTCAGTGAATATGATTTTTGCCCGGCAGATATCGAAATTTTACATAAATTAGCCTAATAGATAAAGTCGGAACGACAATAGAAAGTCGCTCCGACTTTATTAAATTTTCCAATAGAACAGAAAAAAGCAGGATAATACGATGGAAAAAGAGTAATGTACCAAAGAAAAAAAGCACAGAGTTTTCACGATAAAGGAGACGATTGGTATGCTTAGAAGAATGAGACGATTACTTGCTTGGGGGTTCCTTGTCTTGGCTTTGTTTTTATGCTCTGGGCTTGTGACAGCCGGAGAAGATTTATCATTAACTTTGTCTCAAGGCACGATTGAACAGGGAAAAGTGACAGTCAATGGAACTTTTTCGGGCTCGTTGGAGGGTAGGCAATTATTGTTGGCTGTCTATGATATCGATGGTAAAATGACAGAAATTGTGGCCATTGCTCCGAGTGGTGAGCAAGGACAATGGAGTCAGCAGTTGAATGCACCTTCCGCCATTTCCGGATTAAAAGCATTTTTGCTAGATACCAATGCAAAACCTGTACTGGACTCCCAGGGTTTGCATCGTAGTGCTATGGTATTGAAGATTGGTTCTGCCGGAACCTATTCTGGGTATTACGAAGAAGTACAAGTGTTGCCCTCCGTAACGGGTGAAATCATATTGGAAGATATGCAAGTTCGTGGGAATCTAACCATAGCAGCAGCTCAAAAAGTAATCCTTAAGGGAAATTCTTTGGTTTCTGGTACACTAAAATTGCAGAAAACCAGCGGTTCACCAACAGAGGTGGTGTTGCTGGGGAATAGCCATGTCAATCAGCTGGAGAATACGGGCGCAGCAGGAGCTGTCTTCCTAAGTTTAACGACGATTGAAACCAGTGTACTCACCGTATTATCGCAAGAAAATTTACAACTGATTAACACTTCCGTGGGTACGCTAACCTTAGAAGCGAGGCAGGCGCAGCAATTGAAGTTTGGCATGAGTTCCGGAGAAGTGGAACAGGTTTTTGTGAAAGCCAAATCCGGAGCAACACCTACCGGTGCAACATTGTCTGTACAGGTTGAGGGATATACCAACCCGGTTACCAAATTTCAAACCGAAATGACTGCTCAAAACTTATTGGGTAGTGATGTTTTTCATATTGATGGTGAAGTGGTCAATAACATGACTTCCGAGATTCCAGTGACGTTACAAGGAATTTCTCAATGGGGTGTCCTAAATGCGTCAGCATCGCTTACTGCCGATAGTTCAGCAGTGATCCAATCTCTAACCTCTTCAGCAGATATGGAAGTTAAAGGCGTCTTAAATTATGGGAAAGCGGTCAAATTAACCGATAAAGAGGCTCCTGATTTTACTTTACTGGGGAGTGGCACCAGCACGTTAACTGGAACCATAGACGTTCTCACTTTAGGTGGGACCGTCACCGGTGTGTTAACGGACGATAATGGTACTGCGTACTCGGTTGGCTCGGTAATTCTGCAATCGGAAGCTACCGTGAATCCTTCTGCTTTAGAGTTTAATCTTCTCAATATTCCCAATTGGAATCCGTCGTTCTCAGCGATGCCCGGGGGTTCCATTGGTGGATTAACCACTCTCGGAAGTGGACAAATTGGTTCTGTACTACTGATGCAAGGAATCGATGCTCCACCACCTCCAGTTATTTTTGGTAGTGGTCTACTCGTAGGTTCGTTGCAGTTTGGTAATGGAAGTTCAGCAGATGTGACCTTTGGAATTGGAAGCACATTGGGAAGTCTAATCAACCAGTCCCCTGTGCCCTCTACCTTGAGTTTCCCTCCAGGTTTCTCGCCAAGCCAATTGATTGGGCAGTACGCCGATACCAACCAAAACAACCGCATTACCGTGCGCATTGGCAATGAGGAGCAGGTATTGGAGAGAAATACCACCATTGTACCGATATCTCTGAAAATAAGAACAGGTCCCGAACGATTTGGTTGGGTGGGAGAGCGCTCCGATCAATTCTTAAGGCAAATGACCGTCGAGTTGCAGTACCAATTACTCAATTCTAGTACCGGAATAGCATCGGAGACGATGACCAATACTCTACATGTTAATTCCGATGAGTTTTCGGTGACTCCCTCGGTGTTGGCCCAAACAGGTTCTCAGAACATACAGATAAAGCATAACACAACCGGACTGACGGTTTCTTCAACCATATTGGTATATGAAAGCTCGACTTCTGTGGTTCGCATGGCATTTACTTTGCAACCATATGTCATTCGTACTACGAGTGGTAGTGGCATTTTAGCAGGTGGAAAAATATCGGGAGTATATGTCGATGGTCAGAGATTTGATATACAAATCTACGATATGGATGGTGTTAAAGTAGGTCCAATTGAATGTGCACCTAGAAGTTTTGACAGTAGATCATCGGGTAGCCAGAGAATCATAGCTACTTACAATGGAGCCAGTGCGAGTGCGTATATCGATATTGGTAGTGCAAAAACCTGGGGGATCGGGTTAAGGCAAAGTGCACTAGATGAAATTGCGACATGGGAAGCAAGGATTAACGATTATATGGACCCTGACAAGATGTATTTGTCTAGTTTCATAAGTAGTGCTCAATTAAAGATTAGTCAA
The DNA here is from genome assembly GCA_937897315.1 of uncultured Bacillota bacterium. GTDB lineage: Bacteria > Bacillota > JAAYKD01 > JAAYKD01 > JAAYKD01 > CALCNS01. Next base: position 7,438 of record CALCNS010000068.1, on the reverse strand, counting down.
TCCACTTCGGAGAGAGAGATTATCAATGAACTCGATTTTTTCCGAATAAGACTAAGAAGCTTAAGAACACAAGCAGAACGTACCAATGAAACCCTTCGAACAGCTAAACTTGCTGCGATTCAGCAGATCATGGATTATTGGCCAGCAAAACCGGAAGGGGGAACCTATGGTTCTCTCGATTATTCCAGTGTGAGTCAGCGAGCCATAGAGAATGTTCGCATTGACTGGCGTTCTCAAGTGGAATCTGCGGAAATATTGGCTCAAATAGAGGGAACCACCGAGAATCCAGGCATGGTGGCGCGAGCCAAAACCGCCATTGACGCCATTGCGCGCAAAAGCGATGATTTGAACACCACATTATCTCGCTTTGGTAATACTCCAATTTTGTACTTGACACGCTCTGAAGGGTTGTCGGAAGTTCTTCAAGCTGCCATGGTGCGGGATGCGGTTTATCGTGACTTGTTGCTTTTGGGTGGCGAACCTTCCTGGAAGGTTGTGTGCGTACGTAACAGCGAAACGTCGTATTCCATCGCTCTTGAAGGGGCAGAAAGTGCAATCAGCACACCCAAAGCCTTCACCGTACAATGGAATATTTGGGAGACAAGAGGCACAGTACTTTCAGAGCTCTATGGAAAATTGAAAGTGGAGTATCCAAACTGGACACTTGCTGCGGATGTTCAAACTGCAACCATAAATACACTGGTTGATGCAGTCAACATGACGGAGTCCGAAAAAGAAGCATTTGCTTTCTTTGCCTACCACGGTATTATAAGAGGAACGGCTCAAGTGGGAACCAAGTTGCAAATGAGCCCGAACGAGTGGATGACACGTGGACAGTATACGTTGCTACTGGAGCGGTTGATGGAACACTGGATGTTGAATGTTTCCTCTGCCTTTGTAGACCCTGTGCTCGACGGGAATGCCTTGCTAGCTAGCGCTACAGGGGATGAGGTTGAAGTTGCCAATACAGCATTTGTTACGACCATAAAACCCTTGCTACGCTTGGTCGCCTCTTATGAGGACTTGCCAGGTGCTCTTAACGATGCTTCTGTTCAAACGATTCTTTTGCAGGGACAAATCGACTTGCCAGCTAGAGAAGAGTCACGCAAAAACATTGTTGTGCAAAAGAATGCTCATTTGACGATCCATAGTAACTTCGGTCTCACGTTAAAAGAGCAAGCAAAATTGTTGCTTCAGGGAAGTTTAACAAACTTTGGTGAACTACATTTGGATCCTGATACACAGTTTGTTAGTGTACCGGGTGCCATGCTGAACAACCAAGCTCGGTTTGTCAGTTTTGGTGGAGTCGTACTCGAAGGTGTATTGAATCCCAATCTACACAATATAGAGTATCATTCATTAGCAACCCGTATGAATGTGTTAGAAGGGTTATATGAGCACTTCCGTGAAGGATATGGCTTCATCACACCCAATGCTGCAGATGTAGAAAACTATGCTCTCATCTACGCCGATTGGAACGAGGTGCAGGCACAAGAAACCATGGCTTGGATTCTCTGCAATGGTATATACGATGGAACTCTTATCCTCAATAGCAACGACAAAGTACTCGCAGCGAATGCTCGCTTAAATCGAGCAGAAATTGCGGAAGTACTCTATGCGTTTGCTTTGAAGCTGCCCAATGGATTAACCACTACGAGTAGCCCGGTTGTATTTACCGATGTTGATGATACTCACACCTTCTATAGTGCCGTAACCGAGCTATCGAAAGCGGGAGTGATAGAAGGAACACAAGACGGATTCTTCCGTCCGAACTACAACATTGAAACGACTTGGAATTCCTGGGGTAGTGAGTTGGAGAACTTGCTGAACCGTTTGGTAGCGGCATCTGGATATGCAGATTCGAGTATATCCTTGATTCGCATTTTACCTGGTGAGAATCCGGTTTATCGCAACAAAAATTTTGTGAACGAAGTTTCTGTTTACAGTTTGGATGACCCTCGTTTCACCGACAATCAGGGTGGGGAAGTCCGATTCATCAACTGCAAATTCAGTAACCACTTGAAGATCAATTTAGTCGACATCAGCTATATGGTGATCTTTGATAACGTCGTTCTCCACAACAATGAGGTCTATACCACCACTCCAGATCCTACTCAAATGACTGCCTGGGGATATACTCCAGAGAATATGATGCCCGATTCATATAACCGAGACATTCGTGTTTCTCTAAACGGTGTTCCATCGGGTACCACGGTGTTATCGGATGTCAATACCGAAGTAACCATGAATGCGGTGGGTACGTTCTTCCTCAATGGAGCGCAAATTCAGAGTACCGGAAGCATAGCAGAAGGACAAAGCATCAGCGCGTTGACTTGGAAAGAATGCGAAGCCCAACATGCACCGGATTACAGTGGAGATCACAGTGATTGTGTGCGGGATCCCAATGCGGAAAACAAAGTACCTGCAGACCAATACAGAGTTCTGGAAGTAAGAGATCAAGTGTCAACCATAACCTTACCCAATCCGGATCCTACGAATATCTTAGTCAACTTCGGTCGTGTGGTCATGAATGAAAATTGCCCCGAGAATGTTCGTCTAAACTTTGGCACCTACGATACCATTCCATCCATTTTCCGAATCAACGGCGGAGGACAAAACCCATTGATTCTCAATGGGTCGCTTACTGGCAACTTGGAAGTGGTTGGTCATACAGACCTGCGAGAGATAACCGTCAGCGGGACCATCGATATTGGAACCTGGTGGCAGAATACAGCCGTCAACATTGGTAGTCATTCTGTTCGCTTGCTTGGGCATGGGGATAAAGCTATAGCAATTACTGCAGACAACAATGCGGTCGTTTTGGTCCCCGAAAGTGGACAACCTTACACGGTGAACTATGTCTCAGAGACCGATAGAGGTTTCCAAATTGGCTTGCCGCATGTCTATGGCAACCAAGGAGATTGTGGAGTTTACATAGGAACAGAAAACGCAGCCGACTATGACTTTGTGGTTTCTCAAGGGTCCTGGAACGAAGCAACCCATCAAATGGTGTATACTCCAATATCGATGACAGAAGAAACGTTCACGGGACAGACTAAAATCCACTTAACTCCTGTGAATCAGCGCGATATAACTGATTACAATCAGCTGGCACTCAGTACTACATGGAGAAATGGAACGAAAACCATTACAGTCATTTTGCAACAAATACCCATTAAGGTGAACTACCTCAACCGAAGTGGCTTTGCCATGAGCCTTTATGGGGAGTTCCGGAATGTCTATGGGTTGACCGACGCTACGGATACGGAACTGGCTGCTATGTCAACTACCTACACTGATTGGAGTCCTTTGTCAGTAGAAGAAAAAACGGCCATGGCTTTCATGCTCAAACACCAGCTCTTACCAGAAATCGTTGAAGGTGAATCCAGATATGTGAAACCCCAAGAACAGGTCAGCAGAGGACAAGCAGCCCAAACGCTTTATACTTTAGCAAACGCTCTGCAACAAGTAGGCACCTACCCCAATGGACTTGATCTCACCAAAGCGCCAAATGCAACCTTCAGCGACTTACCCACGGGAGATCTTGGAAACGCCATTCTGAATTTGGCGAAAGCAGGTGTTCTCTCACCCGATGATGCCGGATTCCGCCCGAGTGAAATTCTGAACGACCGGGATTTGCGAGATTGGTTCTGGAGATTACAAGAGAACTTAGGGCCGGCTGTCTCATTGGAGAGCTCCTTTGAAGTGTTGTATAATCAAGTAGTTCGAGTGGAAAACAAAGTCTTTAACCAAGAAGTGAAAGTTTTTAGTAATCATACGATGGACATCAGCAAAGATCCATGGGCACCCGAAAACCAAGGCGGTGAGATACGATTTATTAATTGTGATTTCCAAGGTGGACTTACTTTGCAATTAGGCGAAGTGGGATACCAAGTAAGCTTGGACAACGTGCAACTGATAGATCAAACAGTTCGGGTCGCTAAACACGATACAAAGAATCCCAATCCGTATATGAACTCTGTGCGAGTGCAAATCAATGGAGTCGCACCGGGAACGATTATCGATAGCATGAGCCCAAGCGGTATGTTCAATGTAGCCGTGTCGAGTGGGCAAGCAGGCTATTTTGTTCTGAATGGTATTCGTGTGGAATCGGTCGCTACCATGCCTCAAAATGGATGGTATCAAGCTAGCACTTGGAAGCAATGCAGTGGACACCACGAACCAAATTACACGGGTAACCATACGGATTGTTTGGAGGATCCTTGGAACGAACATCCTACTTCGGCCGTTCAATATATGGTGATGGAAGTGGAGGGTCAAGTTGTAAAGGTCACTCCTCAAGTAGGGCAGGAAATCAATTATACTTCGGTAGCACAATACCAAATTCGTGATGATAATGCCGTTGCTACCGTGGAATTGCACATGCAAAATCTCGCTCCGACAATAAATCGACTTTATGTGCAAGCAGGGAAAGCCACAACCTGGAAACTGGTGGGTAGCAGTTCTTGCAATACCATGGTTACAGGGAATGCGGATCTAACGCAATTCAGTAACACGGGGTCGTTACGATTGAACAACTGGTACAATGAAAACAACCCCATTTCTCAAATGCAAATTGGTAGCCATGCAGTTATTCTCGAAGGTGACAACAACAAATCTATAGAGCTTTTTGCCAGCAATGGTGCCAGCATTTGGAGTTCGATGCAGCCCTTAAACATGCAATTGCATAGCCCTACCACCTTATATGACTTGGGGAGCCCGCATGTGTTTGGCGATAATGGAAACTTTGGTATTTACCTCGGTGTGGTACTACCGGCTAATACAGGAACATATAACATCACCCTAGAGAAACCGGTTTGGTCTGATGCAGAACAAAAAACGAACTGGGAAGCGGTTCCTTATACCTTGCAATCCTTCTCGGACGACACTAAGACACACTTAACCCCAATCGATCCCATGGCGATTCAAAGCCCGTGGGATGTGCGCATGACCGTAGAATGGATGACCGGGAACGATACCATTACAGTGATTTACGAATTCTTGCCGTATCAACAGCCACTAGCCAACCGAGCCGATGTAGCCAAAACCATCTTGTTAACTTATACAGAAATGGATGCAAACGGTAGAGTCAGCGAATATGGATTGCAGTTACCGACATATGAAGAGAAAACTCAATATGCTGCTCTTTACCTTGATTGGCAAGAGATGATTCAGGATGCCGATACAGTAAATGGCATGGCCTTGGTTTTCAAGAATGGACTCATGAGTCCTATGGAATCGCTAGTGAAACCTTGGCAATCTATGACTCGCTTGGATTTAGTTAAAGTTCTGCATGCGCTAACACAGAACATAGAAACATCACTTCAAAAAACGCTAGCTACTACCTACCCAAGTGCAACTTATGAAGACATTGACCAAAGTCATCCGGACTATGTTGCAATCATGTATTTGCTGCAGCGTGGTATCCTGCCAGATTGGAATCGAATTGAGCCAGATATAGAAGTGACGCAAGGGGACCTTTGGGACTGGAATCGCAGACTACAAGATGCCTTTGGTAAGTTGGAGAGTAACCGAACCGAGATTACCCTTGATGGCAGTGATTTGACCATAAGCAACAGAGTTTTCACAGCCCCGGTGACCATTAGTACCACGATGACGAAGAACGTAGAACAACCGCTTAGTAATCGTGAAGAGAACTGGGGTGGGCGGTTAGAACTACCTCAATGTGAATTTTTACAGGGATTGACCATTGTCTTGAACGAAGTACCCTTTGAAGTTTCCATGATGGGCAGTCCAGTGGACGGTGTTGTCTATGTGCAAGCAACCAATAATGGACTAGCATGGAAGTTTGATCCGGACTGGGTATTGAACCTGTCTGGCGTGGCTTCCGGCACCGTTGTGACGTGTGAAGGGAATGTGTCGGTGACTTCAGGTGAACCGAACGGTCAGTTTAACCTACAAGGGAATCTCGTGATTGGTAGTGCCAACCTGCAAGAGAAGGATTATTTTGGGGCAAACTTGAGTTGGATTTGTGATGATTTCGGTACCCATGGAGATACCAATAATCACAGTTCTTGTGACCTAATGCTAAGACACCAAATGCTGGGAATCCATGGACTGGTCAAAGAAGTGTTGCCCGGGGCTGATTTACCCATTAATATGCCTCGCATTCAAACCTTTGAATTATGGAAGACGAATCAAGACGTGGCGTTGAAGTTCCCGACGGAAACGCCATACCCGTTTGACTCAATATTTGATTTAAACCTAGGTGGTTGGTCAGAAACAATTGCATTCCTAAGGGTGAGTGGTTGGGTAGACAATGCTGTCAATGCTTGGGGTCGGGTTGATATTTCGAATCTACAAGTCAATGCACCATATGAAACGCGTGTTTTAACGTATAGACCAGGTGCCGATGTCATCATTGGCTCAAAAACCATTGTATTAGCAGGATTTGAGGGCTCGGAAGTAACCCTTCATGCGGATCATGGGGCGGTTATCGATGCTAGAATGGCTGGGAACAACATCAATGTCAAGCTAAAAGATATGGCTGGATTTGGTATACCCTATGATGTTTGTCGAGTAGATTGGAATAAAACCCCTGATAATGAATGGGTGATTACGACAAACTCAGTGGATGAAAGTATAAGCTATATACTTCATAAAATTGGTACAGATGATAGTTTAACCGCACTAAATTTCGATCGGTATGCTATCACAAAAGAGGGAGAAACGATTCCAAGCTTAACCGCGCTGGTTCCTGCGAGCGCTTTGGATGCTGAAAATGATTATGTGCAAGTCACCCTTCAGAAAAGCGGTATCTCCATTGTATATTACCCTTTCTTAGATACAACTCCAACTGTACAGGGAGAAATCGTCACAACCTATGCAGAGTTACAAACCGCGGCGACAACGTCAGATGAGAGAGATATCGTCATATCTCAAAATATGACGGTGCCAGATAAGGGCTCACAATCCTGGTCCATTGAAGTATATCGAACTGTAGTGATACCTGAGGGTGTAACCCTTACTTTGGCATCCGGTTCCCAAATGGCTTACAGCACGATTCAGAACAAGGGTAGTATTGTTGTGCAAGGGCCATCAGAGAATCTTGGCGGAGGTTATTTACAAGGTGGTACGATTACCGACGGAAGTTTAGTATCTGGAGGTGGTTCTGCTTCGGTCGGTGTAGATGAAATCGGGTTACGCGAAGCTCTAAAATTTAACTTGGCAACTGTAGATATCTCTATTGATAAACCGTTAGCATTATCTGGAACGTTGGATTTCGCTCGTTCGGCTCAGCAGCCACCCAGGAGAATATTCTTGTTTGCAGCTTTAACAGCACTTCAAGACAATACCGCTTTGGTGCTTTACCAAGGAGATTTGTTGAAAAATGAAATCTCAACCGGTCATAACTTCTTTGAAACCGATGGAAGATCGGAAGAGCACACGTCTGAACTCCAGTCACGTTTCGGAATCT
>CALCNS010000067.1 GCA_937897315.1 uncultured Bacillota bacterium | reverse complement strand
TGACTGGAGTTCAGACGTGTGCTCTTCCGATCTGACTCGTTTGCTGTCAATAAGTCTCGATATACCAAATCCCGGCATGGCAGTGTCGTTACAAATAATCGTATAATCACGTATTCCTTTTTCGAGGATGGCGTCTACCAACAACTCAGAGGTACCGTTCGACATGAATCCACCTATCATAATAGTCATTCCATCACAAAAATGTCGGAGTGCTTCCTGATATGTAATAATCTTTTGCAACGCAACATACGCCCCTTCTATTTGGAATAAGTATAGAACCCTTCCCCACTCTTACGCCCCAACTTTCCTGCACGAACCATTTTCTTTAAGTATATATGTGCCCGATATTTAGAATCCCCTGTTTCCTGTTGTAAAACGTCCATGATATCTAATACAACATCTAGTCCAATCAAATCCGCTAGAGCCAATGGTCCCATAGGGTGATTTGCTCCCAGCTGCATAGCCGCATCAATATCTTGGGCTTTGGCGACTCCTTCCGCAAGAACTCCAATCGCCTCATTAATCATAGGAATCAAAATTCGATTCACTACAAAACCAGGAGATTCTTGTACTAAGATGGGTTGTTTTCCTAGAGCGTTCACTATACTTAATACTTTCTGTATCGTCTCTTCCGACGATTTTGTTGCTTGAACCACTTCTACTAATTTCATAAGTGGTGCAGGATTGAAGAAATGCAGCCCTACCATATTCTGCGGATTTGGAAGGACAGAAGCTAACTCTGTAACCGACAAACTGGATGTGTTGGTCGCAAATATGGGTGTTCCGAGGGCTTCATTGGCTAAAGAACTCCATAAATGTTTTTTGACTTCCATTTTCTCAACCACAGCTTCTAGAACCAAGTCCACCTCTCCGCATTCTGAAATGGAAGTAATGGGATGATAATGCTGAAAGAAATGCTCTTGATCCTCTACACTCAACCGATTTTTTTCTACCAGACGCTGAATTGTCCTCTCTAAACTAGCTGTAGCCCGTTCTACCGCATTTGCTTGGATATCATATAGATAGGTATCCATACCACTACCGGCAAAGCATTGAGCGATGCCTGTTCCCATAGTACCTGCACCAATTATCAGAACTTTCATATAAGTCCTCCCTCCTAAACTTTACGTTGCTTGTCTAAAAAGGCTTGCATACGTTCTTTTTGATCGGGGAACGAGAAGCAGGCACTGAATCGCTCTGCTTCTTGTAGAAAATCTGCAGCCGTCACATCCAAATGTGCATAAGCGAATAAACGACTTAACTGACGTAAGGCAGCAGGACTATTTTTACGAATTCTCTGAATCATTTCTTTCAAAACTGTTTCCAATTCTTCTGTAGTCGCTAATGTTTCAACTAACCCTATGCGATATGCTTCTTGCCCATCTATGGTCTTACCGGTATACATCAAGTGCTTCGCATGACCTTCACCAATGAGTCTGGCCAGTCGGAAGGTTCCACCAAAACCAGGGATGATTCCTAATCCAGTTTCCGGCAACGCAAATTTCGCTTGCGGAGTGGCAATTCGAAAATCACAAGCAATTGCTAATTCCATACCTCCGCCCAAAGCATAGCCATGTACTACTGCTATGGTAGGGATATGCAGCTGCTCTAACTGAGCAAAGATTCTGTTGCCAAACAAGGAGAAGTCAAAGGCTTGCCTTTGATTGAACGTCAACATTTCAGAAATATCCGCACCGGCTACAAAAGCCTTATCTCCTGCTCCTCGCAAGATTAAACATCGATATTCCGGATGATCTGCAACTTCTCTTAGTGCCGTTGACAATTCTGTCAACATTTCGGTATTCATAGCATTGAGGGCTTCCGGACGATTAATTGTCAATGTTACAACCTGGTCGACAATTTGAACTTGAATATTCTTCATCGTTATTCACACCTTTCATCTCTGTGCACTATGAGTGCTTCTCCCATGCCGCCGCCGATACAGAGTGTAGCAAGACCATAAGTAGATTGTCTCTTCTTCATTTCATGTAATAATGTTACCAGTACTCTTGCTCCCGATGCTCCAATGGGATGGCCTAACGCGATCGCACCACCATTCACATTCACAATTTCCGGATTCAGCCCTAATTCACGACTCACAGCTATAGATTGAGCGGCAAAGGCTTCGTTGGCTTCCACCAAATCGAGTTGGTTCATAGAAAGATTAGCTTTTCTCAAGGCTTGCATGACAGAAGGAATGGGTCCGAGGCCCATGACTGACGGGTCCACTCCTACCGAGCCACTGCTAACAATCCGAGCCAACGGTTTTAGTGAGTTTTCTACCAAGAATTTCTCTCCACAGACTATGAGAACAGCGGCCCCATCATTAATACCCGAAGCATTTCCTGCAGTTACCGTACCATCCGGTTTAAAAGCCGGTCGTAACTTTTGCAACGCTTCTAGTGTACTACCGAAGCGAGGATGTTCATCCTGCTGAAACAATGTGACGTTTTTTTTGCGATCTACTAATTCTACGGGAACTATCTCGTCCATAAACCGACCCGATTGAATGGCTTTCTCAGCACGTTGTTGGGAGAGCAAAGCAAATTCATCTTGTTCTTTACGACTGATGCCAAATTGAGCAGCTATATTTTCTGCTGTGATTCCCATATGATATTGGTTAAAAACGTCCGTTAACCCATCATAAACCATCAGGTCTGTTGCTTCCTGATGACCCATTCTGGAACCATAACGCAAATTTCGCAAGATATAGGGTGCTTGATCCATGTTTTCCATACCACCTGCAGCAATGCAATCTGCTTCGCCAGCGAGGATACTCCGTTGAGCGTACACAATACTGGTTAATCCGGAACCACAAACCTTATTTAGGGTCATTGCTGGCTTCTCCAATGGAATACCTGCACCCATCGCTGCTTGCCTCGCAGGATTCTGCCCGATACCCGCTTGCAATACGTTCCCCATAACCACTTCGCACACTTGGTCCGGTTGAATCCCTGCTTGGTTCATCGCTGCTTTCAAAGCAATGGATCCCAACGCGACTGCTGAGGTGTCTTTTAAACTTCCTCCCATTGTCCCAATGGCCGTTCTACAAGCACTAACCAAATAGATTTTTTGCATGATACCCCTTCTTTCCTTTTAGCATTGATTCGATTGCCTGCGTATGAGTTCACGCACCATAAAGGTGGCAACATCGTCGGCGAATTTTCCACTACCAAATCCGGCATCAAATCCTAGTTCTTTTGCCAACTCATGTGTAATTCTTGCACCGCCACAAATCATGATAAGGTTCTCCCGTACCCCTTCTGCTTCTGCAAGCTCTACCAGCTGAGTTAAATTTTTAATATGAATCTCTTTTTGTGTGACTGTTTGTGAAACAAGTAGTACATCTGCCTGAACATCCAATGCTTTTTGCAGAAATGTTTCATTCGCTACTTGGCTACCCAGATTGTAGGTTTCTAACATTTCGTACCGTTCCAATCCGTAATGCCCTGCAAACCCTTTTCGATTCATAATGGCATCAATTCCAACCGTATGCGCATCGGTTCCGGTTGATGCACCAATCACGATGATTTTGCGGCCAATGGCCTTACGGATTAGCAGGTCTGTTTCTTCCAAGCTTAAGGTTTTATCCTCGCCTTTCTCCACTTGTATCGTCGCGAAATCAACACGATGCTGTAAGGTACCATATAGAACGAAAAACGAATATTGCTCGGATAACGCGCTTTGGTGAACGATGGATACTTCTGTCATCCCCATATGATTCGCCAATTTCACGGCCGCTGCACAAGCACGGGGACCAGATGATACTGGTAAGGTGAAACTGATTTGTGTTTTGCCATCGTTCAATGTATCTCCGTAAGGTTTAATCCAGTGATGTTCCAACGCAACGTTTTTATCTTGCATGCTTAACACCTCCCGATGTGAAGGATTCCACAAACGGGTTGAAATAGGACAAACTCTTTCGGGCCACACCATCAAGCCCTTTCCCTCCGGATCGACTTCTCTTTATATTGGCAAAAACGCCCAATTCTAAAGCGCCGAAAAGTTGGTGGCTCTCGATATCGGCTAACAATTGACAAGCTTTATCGAGCACTTCCTGTGCTCTTTGCTGAAGTTTGCCCCCTGCTTTAAATTCGATTTCCTCTGCTAAACCCTCTGTTGTTTGAAAGATATAGCGAGCATTCTCTATTGCTAAAGCACGGTCCGACATGAAGGGGGTGTGAATGGCCTCTGTCAGCATGCCCAATAAATGAATTTTCTGCCCGGTTAACGCCGTTACCATATTGAACAAAGCATTTTGAACATATCCCCTAAAGATATTTCCGGTCATATGTTTAGTGGGTGGCATATACTTCAGGGGCGCTCGAGGGAATATCTCGCGAGCCAGTTGGGCTTGTGCCAATTCCATGAGGAAACCTCCCGGAACTTCCGGGTCTATTTCAAAAGCGTGACCCAATCCCATTTGCTCCGGTACCAATCCAGACTTATAAGCCAATTGCTCGTTCAATATCTGCGATGCCAAAACGGTATGAGCTTCTTCCACCGCATCTGCTGTCGTCAAATAATTATCTTCTCCCGTATTGATGATGACACCGGCAAAGGCATTGATTTGTCTAGAAAAATGCTGATCGATCAGGGTTCTTTGCATGTTAATATCACGGAATAAAATCCCATAGAGTGCGTCATTCAACATGACATCCAACCGTTCCAACGCTCCCATTGCTGCAATCTCTGGCATGCATAAGCCCGAGCAATAATTACATAAGCGAATATAGCGCTGCAACTTCTCCCCAACGACATCTAGAGCTTCTCGCATCAATCTGAAGTTCGCTTGGGTAGCATAGGTTCCGCCAAACCCTTCTGTCGTCGGTCCATATGGTACATAGTCCAACAAGCTCTGTCCGGTCGTTCGAATCACAGCAATGACATCTGCACCTTGCTCTGCTGCTGAGGTGGCTTGAACGATATCTTCGTAAATATTTCCCGTTGCCACTATCACATACAGGTATGGGCCTGTTTTATCGCCGAACCGTACTAAGTCTTCTTCTCTTCTCTGCCGATGTTGCTGAATTTTTTTGATACTCTGGCTCACGTATGGTTCGAGTATGATTCGGATCCGGTTCTTCTCTACAAGAGACCACTGCCTAAGGTCTAATTTTCCGGAGTCGATTTCTTCGGCAACTTCTTGAGGAGTTAACCCGGTTTTATCGATTACAGTACCGATCAAATTCGCCACACCATACGACAATAAATTGCAATCACACAAATGATCGACAACGATGTTTGGATAAGGTACTTGGTGTACATTGATTCCGTCGATACCGAGAAGTCTGCAAATGGTTCGCTCTACTGCGACCGTCGTATGCTCGTCTACAAAAGATTGAACTTGATCGGCAATCGAGGCAGCATAGTTGCGTGCTTGTTCGACTGTCTGCTTATTTAAATTGATTTTGCTCATCTGTTGCTCCTCTAACTCTTTGGTTTCGCTCTAAATGATCCGGTTCCAAAGAGAGCCGTTGACCTTGTAACAGAGCTGATACCCCAATAGCTGCTTCCACCTTCTCCCCCTTACAAATCGGGCATTGACAATGATTTTCATAATGTCGGGGTTGTGTATATGCCGATAAAACTCCTTCAAAATTTCTCAAAACCACTCTATCGGGGCTTTGGCTGATGAGGTAATCCGGCATCACCGGTATTTTCCCTCCACCACCAGGAGCATCTACAACAAAGGTTGGAATCGAAAAGCCCGAGGTATGCCCACGTAATGCTTCGATGATTTCAATCCCTTTACTGACCGGAGTTCGAAAATGCTCTAACCCTTGCGATAAATCGCATTGGTATAAATAATAGGGTCGAACACGAATATCCACTAACCCCTGAACTAACTCTTTCATAACATGTGGGCAATCATTGATACCGGCCAATAAAACACTTTGATTGCCGACGGGGATACCGGCATCCGTTAATCTTTCGCAAGCTGCTATTGCATCAGGAGTGATTTCGTTGGGGTGATTGAAATGAGTATTCACCCATATTGGGTGGTACTTTTTGAGCATTTGAACCAATTCGGATGTAATTCTTTGCGGGCAAACGACCGGTGTTCTTGTCCCGATACGGATAATCTTGACGTGAGGTATTCGCCGAAGGGATTGAATAATCTCTTCTAAAACCTGATCCGATACAAGGAATGGATCTCCTCCGGACAATAAAACGTCACGTATTTCTTTGTGCCGAGAAATATACTCAATGGCTTTCTCAATTCTTTCTTTGGGCAACTGATGGTCAAGCTGCCCAGCAAATCTTCTTCTTGTGCAATGTCTGCAATACATGGAGCATTGATCCGTAATCAAAAAAAGCACTCTATCGGGATATCGATGTGTTAAACCGGCAACAGGCGAATTCACATCTTCGTGAAGAGGATCCAATAAATCCGCAGGAGCTTGAACTAATTCCATTACAGAGGGTATTGCTTGTTTTCGAATGGGACAATACGGATTGTCTGAATCGATTAAGGATAAATAATATGGTGTAATCGCCATACGTAAATGTCCCAAACATTGACGAACGCCTTCTTCTTCATCTTCAGTTAAGTGAAGATACTGTTTTAACTCATCAAGTGTTTCGATGCGATTGCGAACTTGCCAATGCCAATCTCCCCATTGTTGATCCGTGATGTGTGGAAAAAGTATTGTTCTTCCGTTCAAACAGCTCATCCTTTCTCATGCATAATGACCGAATTAAACGTAACGCTGATGAAAGTATTCACGCAGAACCGGATTCTCTCGTAATTCACTGAGAGTTATCTCCGCATGATCCTTTGTATAACCATTACCTATAATCATGGTGACATCCTTACCGATTCCTTCTGCTCCCAAAGCGGCTTTTGTGAAACTCGTGGCCATAGAGAAGAAATATACCACTCCCAGGTTCTTTACCGGTAAAATGCAAGACATCTCCGTGTTGGGTATGTTAACACAACTAATTGAAATATCTACCTCTTTGCCCTGATTTGCTTGCAGAGTTTTCTCGAGAACGTCAATCGGTTCTGTTGCACTTGCCACGATGACATGATGAGCCAGTTTCATGGACAGAATCTTCTCGACGTCACTTTCTTTTCTGACTAATGCGATGACCCTTCCTGTAGGTCCGACGCGTTTCATGGCCTCATACAGACACAACAGCCCAGATTTCCCTGCAGCTCCTAAAATGAGCACTGAATCCCCCGGTTTCACTAATTTTGCGGTTTGAGCCGGAGCTCCAGCGACATCCAAGGCAGCTAATGCAAGATTCTCGCTCATATCTTCGGGTAATTTTGCATAGATGCCGCTCTCAAACAAAATGGCTTGCCCTACCACATCGACCCGGTCAATGGACACGTGAATCGTGTTAATGTATTCTATATACAGCGGTGTCAAAGATAACGATACCAAAGAGGCAATCTTATCTCCCACTTGAATCTCACGGTGTTTTAGGGAGGAGCCAATCGCTGCAACGGTGCCGATCAGCATACCGCCGGAGCCCGTTATGGGGTTCTGCATCTTCCCTCGTTCTTGAATAATACCAAGAATATGTTCTTTCATTTTCTCGATATCTCCATTGGTCACTTGTTTAATTTGTGTGAATGAAGCCGAATCAATATTCAGCGATTGCACATGAATTAAAATCTCATTATCATATAAGACACTCATGTCATTGTTTACTTTCCATGCCGCTTGTGGAAGAGCACCCTTCGGTTCCATCACTCTGTGTGTTCCGTACGCATTCCCATGTATCAAGTCAATCATCCTTTCTATATCTGTCAAATTGATTTGGTAAGCCAAGTATCTGTCTAGATTGTTTTGGCGTAGCAATCTCGCGACCTAATTCCTTTGCGAGTCGTACGACTTTTTCGACCAATTCTCCATTGCTTTTGGCTTTAATACCTCTACTCAGGTACACATTATCTTCAAAACCTACCCGAACATGTCCACCAAGAATAATGGAGAGAGCAGCGATTGGATATGCCGCCCGCCCAATCCCTGTAGCAGTAAAGGTACTCCCCACAGGTAGGCTCTCTGACATAAAAAGCAAATCTCTAGGTTCGGCACTGATTCCTCCGTTAACACCCAGAACCAGATTAAAATGTAAAGGACCAGGTATCAGACTCTTTTGATACAATCTTTTTGCCATGTCAATCATTCCTTTATCGAAAACTTCGATTTCAGGCTTAGTACCTATTTTTGTCATTTGAGATGCAAAGTCGATGATGGTATTCTCGGTATTGATAAAGATATCGTCTCCTCCAAAATTACAGGTTCCACAATCCAGAGTTGCCATTTCGGGTCTCAAAGCCAAGGGTTGCAAACGTTCTTGATTCGACATCCCTGTTGCTCCACCCGTAGATGGTTGCACGATGAGTTCACTTGGACAGCGTCGATATATTTCCGCGAAACAAGCTCGGAACCTTGCGGTAGATTGAGTGGGTGTGCCGTCATCTTCTCTTACATGAAGGTGAATCACACTGGCTCCCGCTTTCCATGCCAACTCCGCTTCTCTACCTATTTCTTCGACAGTATAAGGTACAGCTGGGTTATGCGACTTTGTGACTTCAGCACCGCATATGGCTGCAGTAA
Organism: uncultured Bacillota bacterium; assembly: GCA_937897315.1. Lineage (GTDB taxonomy): Bacteria > Bacillota > JAAYKD01 > JAAYKD01 > JAAYKD01 > CALCNS01. Next base: position 1,557 of record CALCNS010000067.1, on the reverse strand, counting down.
TGATTAATGGCTCCATATCTTTCTCCTTCTTCTTCACTTTCTCTGTTTCTCTTTAGGAACAACGCATGTGCCACTGGCTTTGCAGACTAGCAACGGGGGATCTAAAACCTCACAAGCAGAGTCATTGATATCGTTTCGAGGTTGAATGACTTTCCATGCTTCAAAATGCATTCTTCGAGAGGTATTGCCTATTTGAATGATTTGACCACGGGCTTCGATATAATCTCCTGCATATACAGGTAATAAAAAATCTACCTGATCATAAGCGCGAAACAACCCTTCATCTCCATCATTACGGATAAGTAATTCAGTTGCAACATCCCCAAACAACTGCAGCATTTTAGCGCCATCCACCAACTGACCTCCATAGTGAGCATCTTGACTGCTCATTCTGACTCGAATCATCACTTCTTGCACCATAAACCGCTCCCTTCCTAATAGAAAGAGCGCTGAAATACCAATAAAATTGATATCTCAGCGCTCCATGACTCCATTTTGTCATGACAGAAAGAACGTACTAGACGACCTCTCCAAAGTCAAAGGCAAATCGCTTCCTTTGCTTTTCGGCAAGTGTACATTTTGTCAACTCATATCAGGCGATCCCAATCATCGACATACCTTACGACTTGCTCCTCTATTCTATATTCACTTCAAGTCACAATATAACAAATTTTCTCTCATAAGTCAAGATTCTACATTTTCCCTTTTGTGATTTTCTTCTCCATATAAGATAAGATCTCTGGTTCTAATCGGAATGTTCGGCAAATGAGCCTAGCTTCTCTAGGAATTTGCTCTTTGGAAAGGACAAGATCGAGTCTGTAGTCCATAAACTTTTGAAGATTCAAGAGTGGCTCATTGCTCAAGGCGAGCTCTTGTGTCACTTGTTCATCAACATGACTGAACCCTCTCACACGATAGTGCCTCTTTGCTTCTTCGGCGACATCATCATAATGAGTGGCGATAATGGTAAACCCTCTTAGCTGATTAAAATAAGATGTGACTGCTTGTACCAAAGCAGTACCCTCATCGGGATTTGTACTTCTAGCGAACTCATCTAATCCCAGCAAGACAAATCGATCCTTATATAAATCAATATGATGTTGTAACTGCATCACTTCCGAAGCGAAACTGCTTATGCCCTGCTCTGCATCGTGACGAGCTTCTTCCAAAAAGGTCAACTGTTCGAATAAAGGCAAGTTTGCACCGGAGGCAAATACAAAGAAACCCGCTTGGAAGAGAAAGCAATTGATGAAAATAGCTCGCATTGTTACACTTTTTCCACTCATATTGGCTCCAGTAATGACCGTTGTTCCTGGTTCACACTCCACATCAACCGGTATATATTGTTGCTTTTTCTTGAGAAGATACTCTTCTACCAAAGGATGTCTTAGGCCAGACCATGACATGCTCCCCGTTTTAGATAATTGGGGTCGAACCATATTTCGTTGAATCGCCATACATGCTTTCGCAAAGCTTAGCTCAAAATCACTTAAGAGCAATATATACTCGTACCACTCCGAAGCAAAAGGATACAATGCTTTCGCAATTTGCTGCAAA
>CALCNS010000066.1 GCA_937897315.1 uncultured Bacillota bacterium | reverse complement strand
TTGGACATCGTATGATTACAAAATTCCCGAGAAATTTGGTTGACTTGGGCAATGAGACGTAAGCCGGTTCTTCTCATACGAACTCTTCGAATATAAGTATACACTTGCTGCTGAACCGAGAAACTAGCTTGGATACCCGATAAAACAACCAAAACATCAGAGCGTTCTGCTCCAAGAGCCTGAGCCATTCGTTCTATAGTTTGCTCTACCCGAAAGATTTCGGCTCCATTGGTCAAAAGGATTTCTCCAGCTAACATGGGTATCTGAAAACGTTCCATCCATGTATCCAATCAATCGCCTCCTTCATGCTCCATCTCCCTCATTTTCACTGATTTCACACCCAGTGTCAAGTGGAGATCGCTAAATTTTTCCTCGAATGTCTTGCATATCTCAGAAAATATGGTAAGATTAATTGTCATGATATCATCGGAAGGGTGGATAGAGCATGGATTTGATCGGGATCATTATACTGGCAATCATAGGAAACAAAATCATCAAAACCAATCAAAACAAATCGGCAGACAAGCCCATGCGCAGACAACCGATGGTGGATTATGATTTGGAACGAGAAGCAAAACGTCAACAGAGACTGGATGAGCGGTCTCGTCGCGAAAGTAAAACCTCGTATTATGTGGATCGAACCGAAACATTGTCAGAGGAAGCCATTTATGCTTGTATTCAATTGATTCAAGAGTATCGTTCTATGGGCCAAATGCAACGAAATCAATTGGAAAGCAAGATGAACGAGCAAGTCAAAGCTCAGTTCTACCACATGTTTAACTGCCTTTGGCAAATGACGGAGATACAACAGCTTGAGTATTTGACACAGCAGAGTCGTAATGGACTTTATGGACAAGTCGGTAGCTTTGCCCTTCGTTATTATCGCAGAATATAAACCTCGAATGGAGTAGATGTCAAGTGAAACAGGCTCGGATTTGGCTGGAAGCAATCCTTCTTAAGATGGTTTCCTTTCCAATCATCTCAAAATTCCTGCGTTTCTTATATTCGCAACCATTGAGTTATTTCTTTATACCTCTTTATTGCCGATTATTTGAAGTCGATACCTCAGAATCAGAGAAACCTTTTTGGGCATATCCTAGTTTACGGGCTTATTTCTGTCGTCGTATTCGTATGGATGTAAGACCTTTCCACAAAGATCCGCTCACCTTTACCAGCCCGGTGGATGGTGTGTTGATTGCATCCGGAAAGATATGTCAAGGTCAGCTGTTGCAAGTAAAAGGAAAGTCTTATTCCTTAGAAGCCCTGCTCGATTCAAAACCCATGGCAGACTCTTTCTTTGATGGAACTTACATGACCATATATATGTCCCCCGGGAAGTATCATCACGTCCATGCTTCCTCGAATGGAGTTTGGATCGATAGTAAGCACGTATTTGGCAGACGTTATCCAGTGAATCATTTTAGTCGCTCTCGTGTGGATGCCTTGTATCCTAGAAATGAGCGAATGATCTCCTACTTTCATACGGAGCATGGGAATCACTGCATTGTGATGGTGGGTTCTTGCCAGGTGGGGTCCGTACAAAAAACCGCAACGGATGATTCGTCTGTTCATCAAGTACGAGTAGTGGATAAAGGTGACGAAATAGGCTGGTTCGATTTTGGTTCAACTGTCGTATTGCTCTGGCCAAAAAACAAAGTAGAACTGGTAAAAAACAAGAAAATCGGAGACGAAGTCAGGGTCGGAGAACCGATTGCCACAGCGATAACGTAGGTTATCGCTGTTTTTTTAATTTATTCTGTTAATCTAGAAGGGTTTTGGTTGCCGAAGTAAAATTGATAAGCAAATATAAGAGATGGAGGATGTTATTATGAAGTATGATTTCAATCAGATTCCCAATCGCCTGTTGAGCAACTCATCAAAATGGAGCAAGAATACTCGTGCATACCAAGAAGGTGACTTAATTCCCATGCCCGTCGCAGACAGCGACTTCCCGACCTGCCCTGAAGTTGTGGAAGCTTTGCGCCAATATGTGGATCAAGGTGCCTATGGGTACAGTTCCGATCGCTCCAGCCTCATACCATCCATCCAGAATTGGCTCAAATCCCGTTTTGATTGGGATGTGAAGCCCGAATGGATAGACTTCAATTCTGGTGTTATGGATGGTTGTTTTAGCATTCTTTCCGTAATGACTCAACCGGGAGATGGAGTGATCATTCAAAATCCGGTGTATCCACCGTTTTATGCCTCTACGAAGAATTGCGGTTGTAATATTATTCTGAATCCATTAAAACACGATGGTCATCGCTATGTAATGGATTACGATCATTTAGAAAGCTTGTTTACGGGACCTCAACCCAAGCCGAAAGTTTTTATTTTATGTTCTCCACATAATGCGACTGGCAGGGTCTGGAGTCATGAGGAATTGAAAAGGCTGGTGGAGATCCTTTTAAAGCATGATTGCTACATTGTTTCAGATGAGATTCATTTTGATATTGTACGCTCTGGAATCAAACATCATACCATCGGCACCATGGGTGCGGAGATTGAGCAGAAAATGGCTCTTTTAACAGCTGCATCAAAGACGTTTAATCTGGCAGGCTTACGCACCAGTTACATCGTCATACCGAATGATGAGCTAAGAGAGGCGTATAAAAAATT
>CALCNS010000065.1 GCA_937897315.1 uncultured Bacillota bacterium | reverse complement strand
CCAAAACATACCGATCGCCAATCGCAAAGAAATCGGGACATTCCCACATGGTTCCAAGTTCACCGCGACTCTCGGCTAAAACACTTACAAATCGCCACTGCAATAGGTTGGCGCTTTGAAACAACAACGCTTGCGCAAAACCATTTTTACTGGTGCCACACACCATATAATACGTGTCGTTGTGTTTCCATACTTTGGGGTCGCGAAAATTAGTGACATCATACCCTTCGGGCGCTCGTACCACCGGATTGTGTTCATATTTTGTGAAGTGGATACCATCATCGCTATAGGCCACACATTGGCTCTGCACAAATCCATGTCCATGGTTGGCCGAACCGGTGTAAAGCAGGTACAGCTTCCCATCGTGCTCTATAGCGCTTCCAGAAAAACAACCACCCTTGGGATGATCATCATAGGGCTCCGATGGAGCGAGTGCAACCGGAAGGTATTCAAAGTGCAGCATATCATCTGACACGGCATGCCCCCAGTGCATGGCGCCCCAAAACGAATCATAAGGATTATACTGATAGAAGAAATGATAGTGCCCTCGGAAATAGATCAGCCCGTTTGGGTCGTTCAACCAGCCTTGTTGCGGCATAAAATGATACATTTGGCGGGAGGGAGCGTTGGCAACCGCATCACGAGTTTTCTCGATCTCGACTTGTGCTTTTTCTAAAGCTACCTGCATCCTGTCTTTCATACGGCGGACTCCTCTTCTCGTTATACCTTCTGAGCAGCTCTTACGTGTTGCAGGAAAAACGCGTGCGCGAAAACAAGCGTTTGCTCAGACGCTTTTGCTATGAGATAAACCCATTTCCATATCGACCACGTCACACCGCCTGAAAACTAACCGGGGTATCAAGTGAAAATGAGCGCGGTTCCCAATTATTCTTGGTTGCTAAGCTTGTTATGCTCTCTCAAGCCAGCAACTTATAGATCATGACTTTTGGGAGCCGCTGAGCCGCGACACGCCCGTCAGATTGCTCGTTGTGAATGACACTTCGGCTCGGGCACATCACGACGTTTGTCTGCCATGAAACGGTTACCATTAACAAGCAGCCTTCGGCATCGCAGTTCACCAGAAGCACGGGCTATTTGCGCAGGTCTGCAACAGAGTTTCTCTCCACTAATGTAAGCTCCAACATTGTTTTTGTGATGGGGTCCGTTTCGCGGTGTTCAAACAGGTAATGCAAAGCCATTTTCCCCATATCGTAATGAGGTAGTTGCATCGTAGACAGCCCGGGA
>CALCNS010000064.1 GCA_937897315.1 uncultured Bacillota bacterium | reverse complement strand
ATCGCAACCCGAATCCAAGCTTTTCTCAATTTACTATAATCCAATACTCCACTGACTCGCTTTAAATTACTTTTGGGGCAACTTGCTATAGTCACTTGGTGATTTGCCAAGATATCATAGTCCTCCCCTTCTAACCATACCCCATGTGCAGCGACAACCGGCACATCAAATACTCCAAGACGATTAAAATATTGGACTGGCGTCAAGCCTTTCCTGCGACTTTTGCACCCTTCCACTTCTTCTTTGGTCTCAGATAAATGTAAGTGAATACCGGTTTTTAAGTCCTTGGCTAAGTTTACGGCTCCCCATACTGCTTTTTCATCAGTAGTATATTCAGCATGGATGCCGATGTCGATACGTATTAAGTCATCTCCGCTACCATTGTAGTTCAGGAATGCTTTTTTACTGTCGATGCACGCCGGACAACGAGTAAAGTCACCGCCAAAGGTACCGACTATTGTATGAGATAAACTGGCTTTCATACCCGCCGAAATAAACGCTGAGGTCATTTTCGGTATAAAATAATACATATCCGTGGTTGACACGATTCCAAATCGCATCATTTCAGCGATTCCAAGTAATGTTGCATGGTAAATATCTTCTTGTAATAGTCTGGCTTCAAATGGAAAAATACATTCATTCAACCACTTGGATAACACCATTCCTTCTCCATAACCTCGCATGAGAGTCATTGGGGTATGACTGTGGCTATTCACAAATCCTGGCATTAGCAGCTTTCCATATCCATCAAATACTTCTTCTTGTTGCTGTACCGGAGCATCCTTTCCAACATAAGTGATATTTCGGTTTTCAACTCTTACATAGCCGTTACTTTGAATGTTTCCGTATTCATCGAGATATGAAATATTTTTGAACAGCACAGCAATCCCCCCTTACCTTATCGTTACTAGTTTATTTTCACCATTTCTCTTATAACTTCCTTCTTGGCATAAACAACATTGCGGCAAACAAACTTCCAACCGCTAAATAGGCTCCTGCTATGACATGGTCGCCACCGCTAAACCAAGTATATCCACCATAAATTAACAAGATGACCGCTGCAACAAGCATCATCACTCCGCCTTTGCTCATCACATATCCCTCCTTCCTCATCACTTTGCATCGAAAATTTTCCCGGGGTTCAAAATACCCTTAGGGTCAAAGACGTTCTTTATTCCGCTCATTAAGTCCAGAACATCTTGCCCCAGCATTCGTAATAGATATGGTTTTTTCTCAATCCCTATTCCATGTTCGCCAGAAACCTGCCCTCGTAACTCTGCTGCCTTTCTATACAAGGCATTCATCACCTGGTTTTTTCTTTCAATCCACTCTTGTTCATCGATGTTCTTTCGTAATGCATACACGTGCAGGTTGCCATCTCCCGCATGGCCAAATCCACGAATCGGTAGATGGTAGAGCTGCTCCAATGTATGAGCATACGCCATAAACTCCGCGACTCGATTTCTGGGTACAACCACATCGCATTCATCAATTTCATTAGCAGATGCTTTAATGGCTTCCAAAAAAGCTCCACGAGCGGTCCACAAACTGTCTTTTCGTTCTTTTGTATCGGCAAGAAAAACATCGGGGGCTCCGGTCTGTAAGCAAAGCTCGGCCACTTCCTCAAAAACCTTCATGAGTTCCTCCCGATTTTGGCCATCCAAGCTGACCAAAAGATAAGCATCGTATTGAGAGTCTGGAAAAGTTCGGCCCAAATACAACTCGGTATCCAGTAGGGTTTCTTTTTCAAGAAACTCAATCGCTACCGGCTGAAAACCTGAATGGAGTAGTTTGGGGACTGCTTCCATCGCCTCATCGAGAGATACATAGGGAATCAAAAGGCTGATGTTTTCTTTGGGCAACGGGATTAGACGAAGTATCGCTTTCGTTATGACCGCTAGCGTTCCTTCAGAGCCAATAATCATATCTTTTAGGGCATAGCCCGATGAATTCTTCACTACTTTCCCAGATAAATCAAGTATTTTCCCAGTTGCTGTTACAATCTCCAATCCACGTACATACTCCCGGGTCACTCCATATTTTACAGCGCGCATCCCGCCCGCATTTGTGGATATGTTTCCTCCAATACTGGCTGTTTTCTCACCCGGATCAGGGGGGTAGAAAAAACCTCTTTCTTCAGCATACCTTGTCACATCCATGAGCAATACCCCCGACTCGACAGTCAAGGTAAGATTCTCCGTATCCATCTCCAAAATTCGGTTCATTTTCTGCATATCTAAGACGATTCCACCAAATATTGGTACGGCTCCTCCTACCAATCCAGTCCCCTGTCCCCTTACAGTGACCGGAAGGCTATGCTGACTTGCATAAGCCAAAATATGCGCTACCTCCTGAGATGTTATCGGCTGAATTACAACTTCAGGCATTGCTTTGATGGTGGATAACTCGTCATGAGTGATATCCTCGGGAATGCTACTACCGCTAAAAAAACGTTGAGGAGTTACATAGGAGAGCAATTCACATAGATGACTATTATTTATAGAATTAAATCTCTTCATGGTCATACCTCCCTAACTTCATCGTTAAACATTCTGTCAATAGTGGCACGATTTCATATAAATCTCCTACAATGCCTAAGTGCGCTTGGTTGAAGATCGGTGCATTTAGATCGGAGTTCACTGCGATGATGTATTCTGCTCCCGAGATACCGGCAGAAAACTGCACAGAGCCTGAAATACCCAATGTAATCAGCAATTTGGGTTGTATGCTCTTCCCAGACAACCCAATCTGAAAACGTGGCTCTCCCCAACCCGCTTCAACAAGCGGCCTGCTATACGCTACTACCGCAGATAGCTTTTCGGCCAAGTCAAAGATGACCTTACAATCCTCTTTGCTCTTAACTCCTCTTCCAATGGCAATAATCGTCTCAGCTTGACTAATATCGGAAGCAATCGGTTTGAGACGAGACTGAACCATCTTTATACCCGATGCTCGACTTGACTCATCGATGCATCTATAAACCAACTTAGGGTTCCCCTTCACCTCCGTGCATAAGGCCTTCATCACGTGAGGTCGGACCGTGGCCATTTGTGGAGTTCCCTTATGAGTCTTAATCTGAGCCATAATATTACCACCAAACGCAGGTCGTATTTGGATCAACTTGCGATCCTCCTTCATCTGCAACTCTGTACAATCCGCTGTCAGTCCGGTTCGACATGCGGTTGCGACTCGTGGTGCCAAAGAACGTCCCAGCGGGGTTGCGCCGATGAGCAAAACGTTTGGTTTACAGTTTTGTATAAAATCCAATAATGCATTCTTATACGGTTCGATTCGATACTCGGAGTAGTCTGCATGGTCATAAATATAAACTTTCTGAACAGGTAGATTTCTAATTTCTGAATGCAAGAGATTTAGTTGACTCCCGATTACCACTGCCACTACTTCGTCATGGAGTGATTCGGCTAAAGAGAGTGCTTTGCCAATCAACTCGTAACCGACAGAGTGAAAAGCTCCGTTTTGCCACTCCAGAAAGACAGCGATGCTCCCTTTTCGTTCAACCGATGGATTGGATTCTTGCCAAAAAAAATACTCAGGAGCAAATTTCAAACACATCTTACACACACGACAGTTCTCGTTGATATAGTAATACCCTTTTTCATCGATCTCAATTGCTTGAAAAGGACACATTTTCATATTATGTTCTGGTCTCTTGGGGGTTATTCTGACTACTCCAATACTAGCCAACAGAATCACCACCTTTGATCAAATGATGCTTCTCTAAGAAACTTAAAATCTCGGAACAACTATCCTTGGGATTGGTTTGCAACATCCTCTTTCCTTCTCTTTGAGGAGGAGGGAAAATCTTTTCTACCTGCGTAGCAGAACCCTCGGTGCCAAAATAAGTCTCCTCATTCTCAAAAGAAGTCAACTCTTTGGATCCCCAAATCTGAAGTTTCTTCGCGGATGCTGCTTTTTTCAATAAATACGAGGGCAACCTGGGAACCGTTGAGTCCTTCTCAATGGTGAGTAAAGCAGGAAAAGAAACCAGACAGGTTTGAATGAAATCTGCATAGTCTGCTTCTACCAGAAGCTCCCCATTTTCCATTCGTATCTTGCGGACCTGGGTGATATGTGGGATGTTAAGCCACTCGGCTATGGCCGGCCCTACTTGTGCGGTATCTCCATCTATGGTTTGTTTACCACATAGAATGAGGTGGACATCTCCTAAAAGGCAAATTCCTCTAGCTAGGGTATAAGAAGTAGCCAGCACATCCGCACCGGCAAACGCTTTATCAGTCAATAAAACACCTTCGTCAGCTCCCATGGACATCGCTTCCAGCAAAATATCTTTCGCTTGAGGCGGACCCATAGTCATCACGGAGACCCAACCTCCATATTGATCTTTTAAACGCAATCCCCACTCCAAAGAGAACAAATCATAAGGATTCATTTTAGAGAGGATTCCCTCACGTTTCATGATACCCGTTTTGGGATCTACAACTACAT
>CALCNS010000063.1 GCA_937897315.1 uncultured Bacillota bacterium | reverse complement strand
ACCACCGAGATCTACACTCTTTCCCTACACGACGCTCTTCCGATCTCTCATGCTGATGTAGAAAACAGCAAAGAAGACGGAATTGAGAAGCAAGCTCAGATGAGAACTTCCCCACAGGAAAAAAACGATAGGGTTTATTAAGGCATAGGTGATGCGAACCCACCGAAACAGGTTACGCTCAGGATCAAAGAGACGAGAAAGAGGTACTCGCTGCTCCGAACTGCAAAAACTCATAGCGCCGGCTGCAAGCAACAAAAAGGATAACATGTAAAAGGCATCCACCGGTGAATTTGGCATGTATAAATCGTAAAGCACTAAATACGCCCAACGAATATCCACCATAATATAAAGCACACTACCCAAAGCAACCAAGCCACGCCAAATTGGAATACTTTTGCGTTCTAGTGTCAAAAAGTTGGTGGTTGCACCGACGAGAACCATGGCGTCTATCAAGATAAAAAACGTGAAATACCAACCCATATCTTTTAAAAGAGGAGCCGATTGCCAATCCCCCCGAAAAAAAACCAACCATAAAAAAGTGAGCGTAAAATACGTTACCGATATCGCATCCACCACATATTGAATAAGGCGCCACTTTTCAATTCTTTGTTTGGCCAAATGCAAATGATACAACATGAAAAACAGGTTGGTTCCACCGTACATCAGTGAAATCCCCATCCATTCAGATGGATCCATTTTTAAAAGCTGTGCTGAAACGAGCCAGATGATATCACCTACAATATAACAGCCCACCGCCAGAATCAACAGCATCCAGCTCGTTTTTTGGCCATCCGTTGGTTCTGCTCTTCTTCGTGCTCGTAAGAGAAACCATAAGACGACGAAGGAACCCATTAAAGAAAGTGTATCGCCTAAAAGATGGTGATGCTGAAGGGTAACATTTAAATACCATAAAAAATAGAGGGACAATAACGAAAAACTCACTTTTTGGCGAGTCCATTTCACTGTAATCCCCCCTTAAGATTTAAATTCTACATATTGTTGCGATAATACGGTTAATGTATCATATTCATATGCTTGGCGCAATAGAAACTTCGTGTTGATTCTTTTTTTAAGCAATAAAGTGCTCTCTCCGGTTGGAGAGAGCACTTTATAAAATCACCATCTGTATTATGCTGCTGTCTTCTCGTTTCTTCCTTTGCGTTCATAAATAAAAGCAAATAGAGCTGCTGCTGAAAACGCCACCAAGGTTAATGTAAAGGGGAATTTGGGGTTGATGGTGTACAACGCCCCTGAAGCAAAGGAACCAAAAATGGACCCTAGCGACTTCATGGCATTATAGAACCCCATGACCAAATTGCTCTCTTTTCCCTTAGCTCGCTGAGAAACCAGGGCTTGTATGACCGGCATGGTTACCGCATTGAACGCAAAGAAGAATACGTTGATCAAGATAAAAGGAACTACATTGTCCACCAAAACGATACCGGTAACGGTAGCCACACAGATGAGTAAAACAAAAACTATTGACTTGCGTATGTCTGTTTTATGAATCAACCACATAGCAATCGTGGTGTTTGCCGCTAAGGTGATGAGCCCCATTGCTCCTTTCAGGAGTCCGTTATAACCGGAGCTAAAACCAAAAACATCCTTAATATAGTAATTGAAGGAATGATCAAACGCCGTAAACCCTAAACTCTGCATCATAACCACGCCAAACAGGAAGGCCAATACCCAGTTGAGAAATTTGCGGCTGTCCATAAAGGCTTGAAATGGGTTCGCTTGAACGGCAAATTGCTTTAAGTTTAAAGAGTTCAGCGGAATCTTAGTATCGTCTTCACAGAGGAAGAAGAAGATGATGCCGCAAAGGGCTAATATCACGACTTGAGCCACGATGGCCAAATAGGTGTGGATTTCGCCCAACAACCCCCCGGTCAAAAATCCAAAGGCACTACCTACCGATTGGATGGTCGCGACAATGGTCAAATCCCGCCCCCGTTCGCGTTCGTCCCGGGCGGTATTGACCACATAAGTCAATACCGAAACAAACGTCGCCCCGGTAAAGGCACCGGTAAACGCCCTAGCGAGGATGAAATGCAACTCCGTTTGCGACAAACCAAAGAAGGTTTGTCCCAGAGCATAACCCAGGCACCCGATTAGCAAACCTTTTTTGCTGGAGATATAGGTGTTAATCTTACCCCAAAAAGGCGAGAGCAAAAAATTGACAATCATCATGGAGCCCAAAGCGACCCCGAACATATAATCGCCTAGATGAAGGCTCTTGAAAATAGTTGGCGTAACCGGATGAGCAAAGCTGGCCGCCATGTTCAACAGCACTACGGTAGCGAAAAACAGTATTCTTGAGCGACGTTTCGGATCCATTTAAATGATGCGCCTCCATATCAAATGAGCTTACTTCTCCTCACGGGGAAAGACAGGATAGGGGTGTTGTAGAAAAGATTCATAGGTGATGCCATTGGTGGCTTTCACAAATTCATCTTTGGCCGCTTGGACCAGTTCGGGTTGCTGTAAGAATTTTAATCCTGCAGCTGCCATAGCTTTCGCCGCATAAATCATGCCTTTATGTCCGACAGAGCTAGCCGAGGAAGCCGTTACCATCCAAGAATGCCCAGGAATTGCCCAAGGATTGGTTGCGGTCCCAAACATCACAGTGGGGCAATTCCAACTGACATCGGCCACGTCGGTCGACCCGGCCATGGCGGTCCCTTTTCCACTGGGTTCTTTCACATCACTGCTCAAGGGTTCATCCATGGAAATGCCTAAGCGTTCGGCTTTGATTTTTCGTTCTTCCTCCAAAACATGAGAGGACAGTTCCCTAGCAAATCTCAAATCCTCTTCATCCCAAGGCTCGGGTCCGACTTCTACCAGTGCTTCATGCATCACATTGGCAACCACTTCATTGGGCAATGTGTTCCACACACCACTTTCCAATAAAATATCGACCTCGGTCTCCGTCATCATGGCTGCACCGCGTGCGATTTTTTTAACCCGTTCCACAATGTCTTTTAAGGCCTGCACGTATGGGGCTCTTACAAAGTACCACACTTGGGCTCGGTCGGGCACAATGTTGGGAGCCATACCGCCATCGGTAATCACATAATGAATTCTGGCTTGAGTAATCACATGTTCACGCAAGTAGTTACTACCCACGTTCATGAGTTCTACAGCGTCTAAAGCACTGCGACCGTTATGCGGATCTCCCCCCGCGTGAGCGGTACGACCTTTGAAGGTGAATTTTAGGGAGTTATTGGCATTGGAGCTGTTGAGTTGTACACCATTGACGCTGCCCGGATGGTAAGCAAACGCGATATCGACATCGGCAAACAAGCCGTGTTTGGCCATCATGGCTTTCGCACTATAGTTTTCTTCGGCAGGGCATCCATAGTACACGATGGTACCGGGTAAATGTTTTGCTTCCATTTCTTCTTTCAAGCCCAATACGGCTCCCACACAAGCCACACCCAATAAGTTGTGACCACAACCATGACCCGGAGCACCTTCTTGGACGGGTTTAAAATCGGGACAAGCCTGATTGCTTAGCCCAGGTAAAGCATCGTATTCGGCTAGAAACCCAATAATGGGCTTGCCGCTTCCCCAGCTGGCCGTAAACGCAGTGGGCACGCCCGCTACATTTTCTTCGATACGAAATCCCTTTGATGCTAAATACTCGCGGCTTGCATCCGCCGATTTGTATTCCTTTAAGCTGGTTTCTGCAAAACTCCAAATTTGGTCACTGAGTTGAATCAGTTCTGCTCTTACGGTATCAATCGTTTGACATGCTTGTTTCATGACGCACCTCCCTAAAATTGTATGACTATCATTTATGCTTTTGTGGTTCAAAGTCCTGCCCTGCATCTCGAAGGATTCTCGAATGTTTCCTGTACCTTTTGCATAATTTGGCAGGGTTTTGTCGGGGTTTACGCGAAATAACCCAGCAAACCGATAAAGGAGAATGAACGATGACAGAAAACCAAAAGAAGCCGCTTCCCCCGGAAGTCGAAGCCGCTTGGACTCAAGATGTTCGTCTTGCCGTTCGACGTATGGCGTTGCTGTATCATGCAATGACCACCAATCTCATTCGAGCTCTAGGAGAAGAAGAAGCGAAACGCTTGACCGATCAAATCGTTTGGGATTACGGTACTCTCTGCGGGCAAGCAGTTCGCGATGCTGTCTTAGCACAAGGGAAACCGCTGACCTATGAAAACTTTCGCTCGATTCCCGATTTGCCTAGCAAAGGTTGGGAACATGGAACCTATGTCGATGAAAACAGGATAGCCCACGGCACCGTCTCATACTGCCCTGTCGCCGACGTTTTCGCCCAATATCAGACCCCTCTGGCCAGGAGTTATTGTTTGGTGGACCCATCAAAGTATGAGGGTTATGATCCTGAGCATACGATGAGACACGCCAAACACGTGATGGACGGAGATGGTTTTTGCTGGATTGTGGTTGAGAAAAAAAACTAGGACTCCGCTGAAAGGAGGGTTGGTTCATGCCGACCCTAAAAGACTCTCTGAAATCATTGGGGATCTTGCTCGCTGCCACCTTGTTGACACAATGGTTCGATGCAGCCGGGTTTAGTGACGCCAATATGATCATGGTCTACCTTTTGGCTGTTTTGTTGACCGCTATGCTAACCAATGGCTTCCTCTATGGCACAGCGGTATCGCTGCTAAGTGTCTTCATCTTCAATTACCTCTATACAGAACCACGATTTACCCTAAGAGCTTACGACGCGGATTACCCTGTTACATTTCTCGTCATGTTTGTGGTCTCTCTATTAGCCGGAACCTTGACCATACAAGTGAAGACCCAGGCCAAACTTGCGGCTACCAAAGCCCATCATACGCAAATTTTGTTAGAAACCAGTCAAAAATTGCAACAGGCTCGTAGTGAAACAGAAATCTTACAGGAAACCGCCAGACAATTGGGGAAACTTCTTAGTTGTAGTGTCGTGGTATATCCGATTCACGAGAACCACATTCAGAATCCGTTCTATATGTTTCATCAGAGTCTTAGTGAGGTACCCTCCTCGTTGCAAACTCCATTGGAGCAAGAAGTCATAGCTTGGGTCTTAGAGCACAATCAGCAAGCGGGGAAAACCACCCGGCAGTTTCCTTTGGCAACCGGTTTTTATCGAACCGTACGGAGCAAAGAGAAAATCTTTGCCGTAATCGGTTTACTGCTCGAACATCATTCCGAATTGGAACCATCGGAGAAGGAGCTCCTAACCGCGACCTTCAATGAATCTTCTTTGGCATTAGAAAAAGAGAGACTCAACCGTATTAATACGCAAATCTCTATGACGGCTCAACAGGAGCAGTTACGTGCGAACTTACTACGTAGTATATCCCATGATTTGCGAACTCCACTGACCAGTATTTCCGGTAATGCAGACTTTCTCATGCAACAATCCATTGAGTTGAGCGAAGAGCAACGGCGAGAATTTTATCGAGATATTTATGAAGATGCCATGTGGCTCAATACAATGGTAGAGAATCTCTTGTTCATCACCCGAATTGAGAACGATACCATGCAGTTAAATCTTCAACCGGAACTCCTCCAAGAAGTCATTGAAGAAGCATTAACCACTTTACAAAGAAGGGTTGGTCATCATCGTATCGTGACAAATCTTGGGGATGAAATGCTCATGGCTCGTATGGAGTCGAGACTGATTATCCAAGTGATTCTCAATTTACTGGATAATGCCTTCAAGTATACACCAGTCGACTCTTGTATTGAGCTTGGCATACGGCGAGAAGGAAGCATGATCATCGTCTCTGTTGCCGATGACGGACCGGGTATTGACGATAATACCAAAAGTAAGCTTTTTGATTTGTTTCATACCGGCCCCCGTTCTTCTGCCGACGGGCGTCGAGGGTTGGGATTAGGACTTGCCTTATGCAAAGCGATTATTCATGCTCATGGAGGTCAAATACAAGTACACGATCGAGAACCGCATGGTACCTTATTTGAATTCAGTTTACCGGCAGAGGAGGTGATTCTACGTGGAGAAGAAAATTCAGATCTTGGTGGTGGAAGACGATAAAGCGATTCGCAATCTCATGGCTGCTACGTTGGGAAGCCGTGGTTATCTGTATCGTTTTGCCGAAAATGGCAGAGAGGCGTTGCTAGAGTTGACCGGCAATCCCCCAGACATTCTGATACTTGATTTAGGTTTGCCCGATATGGATGGGGTCGAAATCATTCGTCGCGTACGAACTTGGTCCACTTTACCCATTATCATCGTCAGCGCACGTAGTAACGACAAAGATAAGGTCTTGGCATTGGATGAAGGTGCCGACGATTACTTAACCAAACCCTTTAGCGTAGAAGAATTGTTGGCCCGATTACGGGTGGCGTGGCGCAGAGTCAGCCAAGAAAGCAATCTCCTTACAGAAATTCAATCCACTTTTCAGAATGGTCCTCTCCATATAGACTATTCGAGTCGTATTGTCACCTTAGACCAGCAAGAGGTTCACCTTACCCCCATCGAATATAACTTACTCACTTTATTATCTAGAAATATAGGCAAAGTGTTAACCCACAATACCATTTTAAAAGAAGTCTGGCAAAATTATCTGCCCAACGACACCCCGTCTTTGCGAGTTTTCATGGCGACCTTGCGTAAAAAAATCGACATCTCCCCTTCCGGCTCCAAAATGATTCAAACTCATGTGGGAGTTGGATATCGTATGATTCGGGTAGATGACACTGATACCAACAATTAACAACAGCGGTTTTCTCATCTCAATGAGAAAACCGCTGTTGTTATGTACTTTTCTCTTAAGTGCGTTTCTGTAGCATGACTTGTTTGGCAGCTGCAACGATATCTTTGGCGGTTAAGCTATATTTTTCGAGCAACTGAGCCGGTTTACCCGATTCTCCAAAGGTATCTTGAATACCAATGCGACAAATAGGGGTTGGGGCTTGCTCCGAAAGACATTCAGCGACGGCACTTCCCAAGCCATTGATAATACTATGCTCTTCTGCGGTAACCACCGCTCCCGTTTTCTTTGCCGTGGCGACCACCGCTTCTTGATCTAACGGTTTAATAAACGGAACATGAAGGACTTCTGCACCAATCCCTTCTGCAGCCAAAACCTCTGCCGCTTCCAAAGCCACAGCACTCATCATGCCGGTGGCCACGAGGCTGACGTCTCGTCCTTCACGCAGGTAAACGGCTTTTCCCCAACTCATTTCATAATCCTTTGGCATAATGACCGGAACCGCCGAACGACCCATTCGCAAGTAAACCGGTCCCACGTAGTCGGCAATGGCACGCACGGCGGCTGCTGTTTCCACTCCATCTGCCGGACAAATCACCGTCATACCCGGGATTCCGCGCATGAGTCCCATATCTTCAATGGATTGATGAGTCGCTCCATCTTCTCCCACCGTTATACCGGCATGAGTTGCAGCAATTTTTACATTCAAATGCGGATAGCCAATGGAGTTGCGAATTTGCTCATAAGCTCGTCCGGTGGCAAAAATCGCAAACGTACTGGCAAAGGGAATTTTTCCACTCGCTGCCAAACCGGCAGCAATACCCGTCATATTGGCTTCCGCTATACCGATGCTGAAAAAGCGCTCCGGAAATCTTTGAGCAAAGCCAATGGTCATGGTCGATTTTGCCAAATCTGCATCCAACACCACCACATTGGGATTTTCCTGGCCCAGGGTCACCAAAGCTTCTTTATACGCATCTCTGGTTGCAATCATCTTACTCATGACGGACTACCTCCTTCTCAGCCAACTCTGCTAAGGCCAAGGCCAGTTGTTCTGCATTGGGGGCGCTACCATGCCATTCGGCTTTGTTCTCCATAAACGAAATCCCTTTTCCCTTCACGGTATGCGCCAGCAACAAGGTTGGTTGCCCCTTGGTTGCTCGTGCTCCTTGTAATGCAGCTCGAATCTGTGAAAAATCATGTCCATCGAGTTCGATGACATGCCAACCGAAGGCCTTCCATTTATCCTGAATGGGTTCGATATTCATCACATCGCAAATCTCGCCACAGATTTGCAGGTTGTTATAATCCAAGATGACCACCAAATTATCCAATTTATAATGAGAAGCAGCCATGGCGGCTTCCCAAATTTGACCTTCCTGACATTCTCCATCTCCAATGATGGTATACACTCTGCGCGGGCTGTGATCCAGCTTCCCGGCTAAGGCCATACCCAGTGCTCCTGACAATCCTTGACCCAACGATCCGGTGGTAAAATCCACACCCGGAATATGTTTCATGTCGGGATGGCCTTGCAACCGGCTGTTGATTTGTCTGAAAGAAGCCAACTCGGCGACTGGGAAAAAGCCTTTTAAGGCCAGTGTCGCATAAAGAACCGGGGTCGCATGACCTTTGCTCATCACAAAACGATCTCTCTCTGGGTTCTGTGGATCATTGGCATCTACTTTCATTTCATCGAAATACAAAACTGTCATGATTTCAGCCAGGGATAAAGACCCTCCCGGATGTCCTGATTTGGCTGCTGCAGTGGCTTTTAAAATCTCTCTCCGTATTTCGCGGGCAATGGCTTCGTTCGTATTAAGCATTGACATCACGCTCCTGTTTCTTTTTTTGTTCTCGGACTGCTTGCATAAATTTAGGAATCGCTGTCAAGCGTCGGAATCGTTTTGGGTCTCGAATCGCCCGGTATAACCACTCTAAACGAATGCGTTGTACCCACGCCGG
>CALCNS010000062.1 GCA_937897315.1 uncultured Bacillota bacterium | reverse complement strand
ACCTACTAGATTAGTTTGATTTGCGGGTTTTCCTCTGAGGTAGCTTGAACTTGGTTTTTGATGGGTAACCCTAAATATTCATAAGCTGCAGCGGAAATCACCCGTCCTCGAGGGGTACGTTGTACGAATCCAATTTGCATAAGGTAGGGTTCGATCACATCTTCCAATGTTTCGGTTTCTTCCTGTATGGAAGCAGCTAATGTTTCTACCCCAACCGGACCACCGCCATAATTTTGAATGGCAGAAATCAAATACATACGGTCGATACGATCGAATCCCATATCATCCACTTCCAACATTTTTAATGCATAGTCGGCTAGTTCTTTGGTAATGATGCCATTTCCATGTACTTGAGCAAAATCTCTGACTCGCTTTAACAAACGATTGGCGATACGCGGTGTACCGCGAGATCGTCTGGCTATTTCTTTCGCACCATCTGTATCGATATCTACCGACAGTATGCTAGCTGAACGAGTCACCACTTGTTCGAGCTCTGTATGGGTATAGTATTCCATACGGCTGATGACGCCAAATCGATCTCTTAAGGGAGGAGACAGAAAACCAAATCGCGTGGTGGCCCCAATGAGAGTAAAAGGTTGTAAATCAATGCGAATCGAACGAGCACTCGGACCTTTTCCCACGACAATATCCAATGCATAGTCTTCCATAGCGGAATACAAAACCTCTTCGACAGCACGATTGAGACGATGAATCTCATCGATGAAGAAAACATCATAAGGTCCTAAATTGGTTAGTAATGCTGCTAAATCGCCCGCCCTCTCAATCGCAGGACCGGATGTCATGCGTAAATTTACTCCCAATTCATTTGCCAAAATGTGGGCTAATGTAGTTTTACCAAGGCCTGGAGGGCCATATAACAAAACATGATCTAGAGCCTCATGCCGTTGAACTGCTGCTTTGACAAAAACCGTAAGATTCTCTTTGGCTTTTACTTGTCCGATATACTCCCGCAAATAACGAGGGCGAAGGGATAATTCCAGCAAATCTTCTTCCGGAATTGAACTTGCCGTGACCAATCGATCATCCATCATACAATATCACCTCGGTTTCTTTCAACGCAACAATAGCTGCAACGCATCTTTAATCAGTACTTCCACTTTTGCTTCTGGTTTTGCTGAGGATACAACATGCACTTGCTTCGTCGCTTCTCTAAGATCATACCCCAAGACCAACAAAGCTTCAATAGCTTGTCGAACTTCATCCCGTTCTATACCCGGCCGTACCGAAATCGTTCCCGTAGTAGAGGATTGGTTCCACTCGAAATCTGTGACTTTGCTTTTCAATTCCAAAATCATCCTTTGAGCTGTTTTTATGCAAATTCCCGGGATTTTCATTAAGGAGTTCAGATCTACTTGGATGAGCCACTGGCACACGTTCGCCGTAGAGGCAAAAGATAGGATGTTCAATGCATTCCTAGGACCGATACCACGAACCGAAATGAGAAGTTCGAA
>CALCNS010000061.1 GCA_937897315.1 uncultured Bacillota bacterium | reverse complement strand
GAGATTCCGAAACGTGACTGGAGTTCAGACGTGTGCTCTTCCGATCTCTTCTTAAATATTATGGGAGGAGAGTGGGAACGTGCTTAACTTAGCCAATCGCAATTTACGCATCTTCTTCCGGCAGAAGAGCGCCGTTTTTTTCTCCTTGCTGGGTGTCATCATTGTCATGGGACTGTATTTGCTTTTCTTAGGGGATGCTTATGTTGGCAACTCAACCCTTCCCGATATGAAGTCTCTGATGGATCATTGGCTAATTGCCGGTATCGTCTCCATTACTTCCATTACCACAACCATGGGTGCGTTTGAAATCATGGTCATAGATCGAGCGAATAAATATAGTAAAGACTTTTTTGCAGCACCGTTAGACCGAAAAACCATTGTGGGTGGTTATGTCTTAGCTGCCTTCATGGTTGGGTTGATCATGACGTTCTCTTCCTTTTTATTGGGCGAGCTCTACATCCTCATGCAAGGTGGGTCCTTCTTATCCTTAAGCGCATTACTGCAAATGCTGGCTGTCATCTTGCTTTCTACCTTTATGTCTAGCTCATTTGTATTCTTTTTAGTCAGTTTCTTCTCCAGTATAAGCGCTTTCTCCACGGCCAGTACCGTGTTGGGTACGTTGGCCGGTTTTCTTACCGGTATTTATGTTCCTATTGGGAGTTTACCGGAAGTCGCACAATATGTAATTAAGATTTTTCCCATTGGTCACGCCGGTGCTTTAATGCGTCAAATCATGATGAAAGATCCCTCTGCCATTACCTTTGCAGGATTACCTCCGGAAGCACTTCATGGGTTTGAGGAGTTTGTCGGTGTGGTATATTTGTTTGGGCAACAACGGAGCACCCCCTTGCTTCACCTGAGCGTCATCCTTGGTTCGGGGATTCTTTTCTTTCTTCTGGCCGTATGGAATGTTCGCCGCCAACATCAATAAGACCCAAGAACATTTGTAAGGCCGTAGGAATGATCACGTCGGGAAAATCATAGTCTACACTGTGCACCGGAGGGTGTTGTTCTCCATTGCCTATACTAAAAATCGCTCCTTTGGTTCTTTTGGTAAAATACCCAAAATCCTCAGACCCTCGTATGGCATTCATAGGGATGAGAGTGAGTCCTTTTTCCTGAGCAACCCTACACACTTTCTCTATGCTGGTGACATGATTATAGGTTTCGGGAAACACATCTTCCTCCTGCCAATGAAAAAGCATTTGGTGCTCTGCTGCTACATCGGTTGCCTTTTGAAGCAATCGTTCTTGCAAGCAGAGCATCTTTTTTTCTTGGTTGGCCCGAATGGTGAACCAAATTTCACCAACCCCCGGAGACACTCCAAAGGCACGATCTCCTATTCTGGTGTGAACCACTGTACAAAAAGCTGCCCCTTCAAATTGTGGCTCTTTCAATAAATCCGGCACAAATCGGATGAGCTCTGCGATGGGAAAAGCTGGATTCTTACCGAACTCCGGCGTACTGGCATGAGTAGTGACGCCGGTAAATTGAAGCATGAGTCCTTTCGATGCAAAATATGCCACCCCTTCTCGAATGCCAATCGCATGCAAAGGTAACCCACTGGTATTATGAAAAGCAAAAATTTCATCAATTTTCAACTCGCCGACGATTTCTGCACATACTTTTGCTCCTGCACCCACTTCTTCAGCGTGTTGGAAGATGAAAACGACGGTTTTTCCTGGTTTTTGTTGGTCTACTTCCATGGCTAAGGCAACTAAAATGGCAGAATGCCCATCGTGCCCACATTGATGTGCAACACCTGAGTGTTGAGAGCGATAGGGCAGATGGGTTTGTTCTTGCACCGCTACCGCATCAAAATCAGCACGGAATGCCACAGTGGGTTGGTTTGGTTTTCCCTCATACACTACATAAAACCATGCTCCTCGATCGATTACCTTAAGACTGGTATTCTCTTTCAGAAAGGACATCAATCTGATTTTGGTTTGTTTTTCCTGTAAAGATAATTCTGGATATCGGTGTAATTCGTGTCGTAAGCCGATAATTTTATTCATGTTCTCCAATGTCATATGCTCAACTCCTTTCCTATTTATTCTTATTGACGGATTGGAAACCCTTTTCCAAAAAAAATAAAAACTGTCCTTCCACCGAACTTCGGCAAAAGGACAGCTCAATATTCTAATTAGAGAAATCGAATACTTAAATCCAACGCTTTCACAGAGTGGGTTAATGCGCCAATAGAGATAGATCGGAAGAG
>CALCNS010000060.1 GCA_937897315.1 uncultured Bacillota bacterium | reverse complement strand
TCCATATGGTTTGATAATAAGCAGAACTGGAGCGCAATAACGCCAAATCGCCATTGGGCAAATGAGCAATCATACGGGGAGGAGCGATGACGCGAACGGGATCTTGATTCAAGCTGGTGGAAGCCGCATTCTCTTCGGGTGCTTGAACTTTTCGATAGGTGTCTTGGCTCTGGTTCATTAAGATGGTAAATTGCCATAAACTTATAGCAACCAAAACGATAAGCAACGGCGTACGGATTCTCTGCAAAATACGTTCCATGGCTATATCTCCGCTCCGAAGTGCTCGGGCTTGGGGAACCATATCCGCACCGTTGTTCCAAATCCATATTCGCTGTCCAAATGTATGCGCCCACCATGACTGTCTACAATTTGGCGAGCAATGGATAAGCCCAGTCCATTTCCACCTCGTTCTCTTGAACGAGCTTTATCCACCCGATAAAAGCGTTCGAATAACCGAGCCATTGCCTCTTTGGGGATACCTATCCCAGTATCCTCAACCACAATTTCATTACCTTCTTCTCGAGCGGTTAAGGTAAGGGTAATTCTGCCTTTGGCGGGAGTGTACAAATTGGCATTCGCCAAAATATTAATGAGCACTTGTTGAATTTTATCTTGCGCAGCGTAGATTTTAACTTCGCTTTCCGGCAGTAGTATGCTAAAGTCCTGCTCTTTTGAAGCAAATTGAGGGCTCATGACGTCGGCAACGTTACGTACAATTTCCTTCAGGTCTTGGATAAAGTATGGTTCGCGTTTAGAAATGCTGTCCAAACGAGTCAAATACAGAAGATCGTTTACCAAACGAGTCATGCGGTCGGTTTCGTTGATGACAACACCCAAAAAGCGTTGAGCCAGCTCCGGTTCCTCCAATGCGCCATCTTTTAAGGTTTCTACATAGGTTCTCACCGTGGTTAAAGGAGTGCGTAGCTCGTGAGAAACATTGGCAACGAAATCGCGGCGCATTTCTTCCAGTTTGTTTTCTTCTGTCATATCCAGCAATACTATAACCACCCCGGAGCATTCATTGCTTCTTGTGGAAAAAGGTGCAGCATGTGAGCGCAAAATCAAATCCTCTGCTTCCTGCTGACTTACTTTCACCTCTTTGGTTACTGTCTCGTTTAACATCAGTGCCTGTCTCCAGGCAAAATCGTAGGTGTCAGGTGGTAACAATTCGTCTAAAGGTCTGTTGGTCGTTTCACCGGAGATACGAAACATGGCACTAGCAGCTGGATTCATATGGATGATTTGACCTAGATTGTCAATCGCAATGACACCCTCTGTCATAAAGTTCAACATCGCTTCCATTTTGCTTTTTTCATCCGCAATTTCTTCCAAAGTATCGCGCAACCGCAGAGTGAGGGTGTTAAACGTTTTTCCCAGTTCACCAACCTCGTCTTCCGATTGTATATTGATTTGACTGTTAAAGTCACCCGCTGCCATTTCTTTCGCTCTTGCGTTGAGGACACGAACCGGGCCGGTAATGGTGCCTGCTAGTCCGGAAGCAACCAAGGCGATGATGATCATAGAGCCAAAGGTCGCAGCGACCACCAAAGAACGGACATGACCTAAATTGCTGGCAATGCCACTGATTCCACTTTCAACGTAAATCAACCCGAGTATGGTCCCCTCATAGCTCACCGGAAACGTGAGAATTTTCATATCCTGAGTGGTTTTGTCCGGCTTTACATATTGAATTCTGGTTTCTTTGGATTCTCCGCTCAAAAGGGTTTGATTCAATAACGAATAATCTACAAATTCCAAAACATTGATACCTACAGTTTTCGCAACGGGTTTCAAATCGGAATCCAGAACTGCCAGTTGAAAACTATCTCCCTGAGTCTCTCGCTCCAACGGAGCGGAAGCCCGAACTAAAATGCTGAGATTTTCCTGTAACACCACCATGGTTGCTGCAAAATCATCTCGCTGCTTCTGCAAAGCTGCTAGTGCTGCCGGTGAATAGGCTTCATCGGCTTTCATCTCTGTGATTTGACGGTCTAAATCCTTGAGCGTGCGATCGCGTAGCAAAAATTCCCGGGCCGAGAATTGCAGGGGAAATGTTGCCTGCTCCATGGTCCGGGTATGCGTTTCGTTATAAAAGCTTTCCAGGCTAACCCATAGATATAGCCCTATAAAAAGCATGGCTGCCATCATGAGGAATAACATAATCACAATCATGCGACTGCGGATCGATTTAAACCAACTCATGGATTGTCGCCCCTTTATTTCGCGTTACGAGCCTTTCGGGTTGAATAAATACCCGACTCCGCGACGGGTTTCAATGTATTGGGGGGAAGAAGGGTCGATTTCCACTTTTTCACGAAGCCTTCGCACCGTGACGTCGACGGTACGACCGTCGCCAAAAAACTCAAATCCCCATACCTTTTGTAACAATTCATCTCTGGAAAACACCCGCCCGCTGTTTTGAGCCAGGAATTTTAGTAATTCAAACTCGCGAAGGGTCAAGTCCAGTTTTTTACCAGAGCGCCGAGCTTCCACTAAATCTAAATCAATAATCAATTCGCTAAACTCCAAACAATTGGATTGCACTTCACCGCTTGCTGTCACCGTGGGCATGCCGAATCCTTTGCTACGGCGTAAAAAGGCCTTGATTCTTGCCGATAATTCCCGGACACTAAAAGGTTTGGTAATGTAATCGTCTGCACCGGCGTTTAATCCGTTGACTAAGTCCAATTCGTTATCCTTCGCTGTTAACATGATGATGGGTATGGTCAAATCTTTGCGTAATTGCCGGCACACACTCACTCCGTCCAACTTAGGTAGCATGATGTCCAACAGAATCAGCTCCGGCTGAAATTCGGAAGCCATAGTAAGTGCGTCTTCACCATCGTAGGCAATTTCCACCCGATAACCATCTTTTTCGAGATTGTACTTAATAATCTCTGCAATGGGTTTTTCGTCTTCCACTACTAAAATTCGTTCTGCCATTTGGGGTAACACCTCCTTGAACTGCAAAGGTAATATTTCGCGATGCAGGGACTTCTTCCCTTCTTATATAAAAAACCGGCAACCTTTTCTCAAGGTTGCCGGACTTTCTGCGGTAGTTATGGCAAATAGTAATAGGGATTGACGCGTGCACCATTGACATGAATTTCAAAATGCAAATGCGTTCCAAAGCTATAGCCGGTATTGCCTTCAATACCAATGGCATCACCTTGCCGCACCGCCTGACCATATGAAACCAAAATCGAACTCAAATGCCCGTAACGGGTGACATAGCCATTGTTATGGTTAATTGTCACAAAATATCCTAACCCGAAATAATCGTATCCGGCATCTGTGACAACTCCAGAGTCCGCAGCCATAACCGTTCCACGACCATACCCGGAAGCAATATCAATACCACGATGATATCCATATTCATACCAGCCATACCCTGCGGTGACATTCCCCCACATAGGCCAAATAAAGGTGCCTGTTCCAACTCCATAGGGGATTTGGGTTCCTTTGACGATGACTCGAGTAACGGGTTCTTGAATAATATTCAAACCCAATGAGACTCGGCTTACTTCTTCGCCGTTTTGGCGAACGATGGCAAACTCCTCTGCCTTAAGCCCGTTTTGTCCAGCCACAAGTTCTTGGACATCGGTCACATACAGGTTGTCTGAGTAACGCGTCTCGGTTTCATACGGTATGACCGATTCTTCACGAGTGGTTTCATTGGTCACAACCCCTACAATAGGTTCTGCTTGAGTAATGACCAACTGATCGCCAGGTTGCAAATAAGCCGCTTCCGGATTCTTTGCCAAGAGTTCGTCCACACTAATAGATTGAGACATCGCAATGTCCCATAAGGTGTCCCCGGCTGCAATGGTCACGACTTGTCGCTTTTCGGAACCGGAAACCATGAGTGAGGTGGCTTCGCTAATGGTTTTGATATTGCTTAGTTCAACCACTTCTCGACGAACTGTTAATTCGTCCGTGAATTGCGCTTGTAAGGTTTCGATGCCTTTGTTATTACCCGTGTAGAACATCTTAACATTATCTAATACCTGATTCACATCTGCAGACGTTGCTAAAGCAATAGAGACTTTATCGGCGACACGAATCACCGAGGCTTGGGCTTTCACCGTCACATGTTGTAGTAACTCGGTTTTCAACTGTTCTACACTAGTTAAACTACTTTTTTGACGAATCGGATAATACGAAACAGCCGGGTCTATGACCAGTTGATAAGGTGCATCACCTTTCTTTTCAGAAAGGTAATCCTTCACAATTTGTTCCACCACAGCGGTAGAACGCACCGTTCCTATAGTTGCATCTTCTACCCGAACTTGGTAGACAACGCGTGGGAATGCGGCTCCCGCCATAATGAAGCTAGTCATTAGTACGGCGACAAGGGTATGCGCGATTCTCTTTTGCCTAGAGTAATAAGAGTAACGCAACTTTTGCCAAAGTAATTTTTGTTGATTCCAAATCGGTTGGACAATTCTCTTCTTTGCGAGCTTACGCTCCATAATAGCCAATTCAGGAGAAAGGATGTGGTCCAGGGTTCTTCTGACTTGCCGCAGTCCTTCTCTTATAAAGTTTTGAATCAAAAGGAAAGACCCCCTTTGGCGGATACGCATCAGCATGCGACATTCTGGATTGATTGTAACCTGATTGTAATGAAAAATCAAGCTTTTTGTTCTTTTTCAGTAGAGGATGATGGCTCAAAAAAATTTAACTGTCCTTGCGCTAAAATTCAGCTTATTTTCGGCGCATAAAACGCTTATACCTTAATTTTAACCGGATAAAATGAAACATCAAAACGAAATTTAGGATGTTTATGACATGATTTTTCGAATCACAAACATGCCTACCGAATCTGCCCAGCTGTATTTATTTGTAGATTTTTGTGACATAAGCAATATGGACTCTCTCGCATACTCTGAAGAACAAAAAAATTATCATTACAATCTGGTCATATTTCTGTAATAATTGACTTTTGATTGTTCGCCACCCCATATTTAGCTGTATTTGACTTGTGACTTCAAAAAATTTACTATATATGGTGTTGAATGTTTATTTCCTTCCTCCACCTTGAATTTAGGTATAAAAAAAGCAGAGTCATCTGAACGATGACTCTGCACTCTTGGAGCGGAAGACGGGATTCGAACCCGCAACATTCAGCTTGGGAAGCTGACGCTCTACCGTTGAACTACTTCCGCATAATTTGGAGCCAGTGATAGGATTCGAACCTACAACCTACTGATTACAAATCAGTTGCGCTGCCGTTGCGCCACACTGGCTTGCCTCATGGACAAGCTATAATATATCCAAAAACGTCGTATCTGTCAAGTGAGTTTTTCACTAGGACAATTTTCCATAACTTTCTTTATCTGAACCTTTCCATTAGTAACCGCTTTGTGGTATACTGTGCTTTGGATATTTGTAAAGGGAAGTGATCTAATTGAAGCGAAATCGAATTCTTTCCTGGCTCGGGTTCAGCCTAGTATTGTCGTTGCTGTTTTCCGAATCCTTTCTAGCAGCAGTCAGCCTGCGAAAGAGAGACGATTCTCTACAATTACCCGACCGTCCTGCTTTAGCTATAAAACATAAGCCGCAGCGAACTGCTCAGGATTTTTTGATGGCCGAAACCAAAGAGACCAGCGAACATTCTTTTTTTCAAACCGCTGCCTTTATCGGGGATTCGATTACCCAAGGGTTAACCCTCTTGGAGGCCTTCGATACCCGTCCCATCATGGCCAATTTGGGCTTAACTTTAGCCAAAGCCAAAAACAACCTGGAAGATTGGAAATCAGATCGTGTGGAAACTATTTTTATTCTCTTGGGTATTAATGATATGACGTACTATGATATGGACATCGAAACCTATATCACTCGATACGATGATTTGCTGAGTGCACTACGAGAACGTTTTCCAACGGCCGTTCTTGTGGTTCAATCCATACTACCTGTAGCAAGCACTTATAATCACCCCAAAATCAACAACGAGATCATCACTACCTTTAATGCTGCTTTGAAAGAATATTGTTTGCAACACGAGGTTTTGTTTGCAGAAATATGTCAACCCTTCTGTTTGGAAGATGGTAGCCTAAATCCGAATTTCAGTCCCGATGGTTTACATTTATTCTACCAATTCTACGGAGCTTGGCTGGCTCAATTGGAGTACATCGTCGAGTATTCTTAATAGGTCTTTAGAAGAAAGGTGGTCGCACATGAGACATACTTCACGTTGGATTCTTTTTCTTGTTTTTGCCCTTTTGCTCTCAGGCTGCCAACAGACCGTCCAGGAACCACCGACGACACCAACACTCGAGCAAAATGAACCCAAATTAGGCCATCTCGCCGAACAGTTGCTCAAAGTCGGAAAGTTCCCGGAAATGTTAGCGTTAAGCTCTTCTCGTTTAAGCAAGTTTTACGATATTGACGCCTCTCTTTTAGACTCCTTTGCTATTTATGTTTGCGCAGAAGCGATTATCAGCGATGAAATCATTCTGGTTCGTGCCAAAAACGAATCGGATGTCAAGGATATCCAAAAGAAAATCGAGAAGCGCCTTGCCACTCAGAAAGAGAGCTTTGATAGCTATTTGCCGGCAGAAGGTGAGAAAATTGCCCAGGTTGTGTCGCATGCAAGTGGCAGAGATCTAGTCTATATTGTTTGTGCCAAAGATCAAATTGAACCACTCTCAAAGCTCATTGAACAGGCATATCAGAACAAATAAATGAGGTGCAGCCCACATGGTCTTTTCCAGTTTGTTGTTTTTGTTTTGCTACTTACCGATTGTTTTAGCCACCTACTACATAATACCTCGGTCTTGGCGTAATGCTTTTTTATTTTTCGCCAGTTTGTTTTTTTATGCCTGGGGAGAACCGGTTTACATCATAATCATGTTGGTGTCAACGATTTTTGATTATTGCAATGGCTTACTCCTAGGTTTATTTGAAGGTCAAAAGCGCAAGCAACAAGCGGTGGTGGCCATGGCGGTGATTGGGAACCTTGCCATATTGGGCTTTTTTAAATATGCGGACTTTGTCCTACAAAATGTAAATTTGCTCCTTGGTTGGAACATACCTTTATTGAATATTCCTTTACCCATCGGTGTTTCTTTTTACACCTTCCAAACCATGTCGTACAGTATCGATGTCTACCGAAAAGAAGCTCCGATTCAGCGGAATATCCTGTCCTTTGGTGCGTATGTCGTTCTCTTTCCGCAACTCATTGCCGGACCTATTGTACGATACAAAGATATCGCCGAAGCCTTGGATCATCGAGTTGAGAACTTAGGTCGCTTTACCGAAGGCATTGAGCGTTTCATGGTCGGCTTAGTTAAAAAAGTGCTTTTAGCGAATAACATTGGCTTGTTATGGGATAAGGTAAAACTATTGCCCCTATCCGAACAGTCTGTCTTAACCTCCTGGCTAGGCATCTTGGCATTTACTTTCCAAATATACTTTGACTTTTCGGGGTACTCCGATATGGCAATTGGCTTAGGAAAAATGCTGGGTTTTGATTTTCCCGAGAACTTCAATTTCCCCTACATTAGCAAAAGCATTACGGAATTTTGGCGTCGCTGGCATATTTCGTTGGGTACCTGGTTTCGAGAATATGTCTACATACCCTTGGGGGGGAATCGAGTTCGTTTATCCCGTCAAATGTTCAATATTTTTGCCGTCTGGGCTTTAACCGGTTTGTGGCATGGAGCCAGTTGGAACTATGTTCTTTGGGGACTTTATTACTTTTTGCTACTCATTATTGAAAAATTCTTCTTAGGGAGTTTCCTAAAACGCATACCCTCCGTTTTCTCTGTCGCTTACACGTTGTTTTTTGCCATGTTAGGGTGGGTCATCTTTGCCATAGAAGATGTTTCTCAAATCGGAACATATTTAGCAAAATTGTTCGGTTTTGGCGGCGTACCACTGGTCTCCGGAGAGGGTTTGTTTTATGCGACCGCTTATTTACCTCTTTTACTGATTTGCGCACTCGCTTCCACTCCGTTTTTTGCACGCATGCATTCCCACTTGAAAGTGACTCGACCCATATGGTTAACCCCAGCAACCGTAGTAGTTTTAGCCTTTTCTTTTCTTTTGAGTACGGCTTATTTGGTGGATTCCACCTATAATCCCTTCTTGTATTTCCGCTTTTAGGGAGGGTAAGATGAATACAAAAACAGAAACCCTTTACAACAAACTCATTTCTCTGCTTTTTATTGGCATGCTCTTTGGGTTGACGCTTATCAACGTTTTCTGGCCATTTCAAGAATTCTCTACTTCTGAAAATCGGTTTTTGGCCAAAATGCAGGTTTTAAGCTGGAATAGACATCTGGAACGACACTTCACTAATGATTTCGAA
>CALCNS010000059.1 GCA_937897315.1 uncultured Bacillota bacterium | reverse complement strand
CCGATCCAACCTTCTATCCGGTGATCTATGGCGCTGCAGTTGAAGATGATTGGACGGACCCCAAAGTTTGGAAGAAAGCAAATCCATCGTTAGGCATCACTGTTACCATGGATAAGGTAAAAGCGGCTTTTGAATCAGCAAGGCAAAACCCTGCTGAAGAAAATAGCTTCCGGCAGCTTCGCTTGAACCAGTGGGTGAAACAAGCGGTGCGTTGGATGCCGATGGAGAAGTGGGATGCTTGTTCTTTCGCGGTTGAGCCTGAAAAACTGCATGGACGAGTTTGCTATGGCGGACTAGACTTATCCAGCAGCACCGATATCACAGCATTCGTTTTAGTGTTTCCTCCCCTAGATGAAGAGGACAAGTATCATATCCTGCCATACTTCTGGATACCAGAAGACAATATTGATCTTCGGGTTAAGCGGGACCATGTCAACTATGATGTTTGGAAGAAACAGGACTATCTCCTGACCACTGAAGGAAATGTTGTTCACTACGGTTTTATTGAAGCCTTCATTGAGGAACTGGGAACAAAATATAACATTCGAGAGATTGCCTTCGACCGCTGGGGAGCAGTGCAAATGACTCAAAATTTAGAAAACCTTGGCTTCACGGTGGTTCCGTTCGGTCAAGGTTTTAAAGATATGTCTCCTCCCACAAAGGAGTTAATGAAACTGACCTATGAACAGAAGATTGCCCATGGAGGACACCCTATCCTGCGTTGGATGATGGATAACATCTTCGTTCGAGCAGACCCAGCAGGAAACATAAAGGCAGATAAGGAGAAATCCACAGAGAGAATCGATGGTGCTGTTGCCACCATCATGGCGCTGGATAGAGCGATACGGTGCGGAACAGATAAAGATAGAAGTATTTATGACAACCGAGGGTTAATTGTACTTTGAAACTCAACACTAAACTAATCCTATTATTGATGTTGCGTGCATATGCACTGATTCTCTGGTAATCATCATCATTGGAGGAACAGAGAACTTAGTTATCTCGACTTGTTTGTAGCTTATAG
The DNA here is from genome assembly GCA_937897315.1 of uncultured Bacillota bacterium. Classification (GTDB taxonomy): domain Bacteria; phylum Bacillota; class JAAYKD01; order JAAYKD01; family JAAYKD01; genus CALCNS01. Next base: position 2,637 of record CALCNS010000059.1, on the reverse strand, counting down.
GAGTATAAGTACAGAGGAATGGCAGCAAGCTGGGTTAAAACGGAAACAAGAATCATGGTAGGTAAACTCAGATCATAAAGCACACCAAGAAGCCAGCTCCCCAGAAACCAAAAGATGCCGAATGAGAATTCGAAAATACCATACCCGGTCGCTCGACTTGTTTTAGGAACCATACTTGTAACGGCAGCTTTTAGAATCGATTCCTGAGCACCCATTCCAATCCCCCATAAGCCAATACCAAACAGTACAGCTGGAATTGAGTTGAAGGCAAAAACAAAGATTGCAAAGGGAGCCGAAATGATTGTGGATATCACGAGTGCTTTAACACCTTTTTTATCGTACATATAGCCAAAATATAGCGCAGCAACTGCATCTATCAGCATTGCCCCGGCGTAGAGAAGAGGAATTGTACCGCTATTAATAATGGATGATGTTGTAGCAAGCCCTGAAGCTATGCCCGTAAACCTTCTCGAAATATGCAATATAATAAGAGAGTAGTCAATAAAACCAAAGGCAAAGAAGCTGATACCAGCAATATATAAGACAAATTCTTTTTTCATTTTGAATGGTATAAATTCCTTTGGTTCTGGTTCAAAATGCTCTGGATTAGGAAATCTATACTTTGTAAAAAAAAGGAGAACGATTGTAATTGCTCCTGGAATTGCAAGAAAGGCAAAACACGTGGCATAGATTTGAAATGTTGTTCCCTCAGTTTTGAATAACATTACAATGTAAAGTAACACTGGGCCAAGAAATGCTCCAATCTGATCTAACAGCTCCTGAATACCAAAGCTTTTCCCGACTCCTTCCTGTGAAGCAGCAAAAGACATTATCGTATCCTTTGCTGGCTTCTTAATAGCTTTTCCCATCCTCTGAATTACAAGCAGAATGCTTGCCATAATCCAACCATGTTCACCCACAAGTGCAAGTGCAGGTACAGCTATGATATCCAATAAATAACCAAAAATGGTCATTTGCCAGTATTTCTTAGTTTTATCAGCAAGTCTTCCAAATACATACCGCATAGAATAGCCAATTAGCTCACCTAACCCTGAAATAAAACCAATTGTTCCTGCCGAAGCACCAAGAATAGAAAGGTATGCGCCGCGTATACTTGACGCACCTTCATGGGTCATATCCGAAAACAAGCTAACGATTCCAAACAAAATAATAAAGAGCATTGCTTGCGATACTCTTTGTTTTCTTCTTGAAGTTGCCATACTATTCCACCTCATTTACTATTTTACTAATAACGGGAAAGTCAGCTTTGCTCTCATCCTTGCATCGCTGATAAAGAATATCAAGTAGTCTAGCAAATTCCTGGAGTTCATTCTCATTTAACACATTTGTTAACCAGGTATAAAACTCCGTTTCTATATGAGCTTTTGAATTTTTTAAAGATTCAGATTTTTCTGTTGCAAAGAGGAGCTGGCTTCTCCCATCATTTGGATTTTGCTTTCTAATCAGATAGCCTTTTTTTTCAAGACTCAATGTTTGTCGCGTAACCGCGCTCTTATCGATGCCAAGAATCTTAGAAATTTTCGCTTGTGTGCTACCCGGATTCTTGCGAATAGCATGGACAAAGTCTAATTCAGAACTACCAATGCCTTCTGCTCTTAAAATCCTGATAGTAAACTTGTTAACTTCACGAGCAATTTTTGTAATTTTCCGTTGCGTTATATCGAACGTAATCTCCACCTTTCAGATTAAACATTGTTGTTTAAACTAGATGATACATCAACCATTATCGAAATGCAATAGCGCTTTTTTAATTTCATGAGAAGATATCGGAGAAGCCCTTGCCGTTCCTCCGAATGCATGAATCTTTAAGTATCGAATTATAAGGAGTGATGCCCATGGGAATCTTACAAGACCTTTTCAGATCTCGTGATAAGCCGAAAGATACCCTTAGCGGAAGTAGATACAGCTTCTTCTATGGAAATACCAGCGCAGGAAAACCGGTCAACGAACATACCGCAATGCAAATGACTGCTGTCTACTCCTGTGTCAGAATCTTAGCTGAGACGGTAGCTGGATTGCCTTTGCACGTTTACCGCTATACAGATAACGGTGGCAAAGAAAAATACTGGCAGCATCCGCTTTACCGGCTACTCCATGATGAGCCCAACACCGAAATGACATCTTTCGCTTTTCGCGAAACTCTCATGAGCCACTTACTTCTTTGGGGTAATGCGTATGCGCAGGTTATCCGAAACGCACGAGGAGAGGTCATCGCTCTTTATCCACTAATGCCCAACAAAATCACCGTCGATCGCGATAGCAGCGGTCGGCTTTTCTATTTGTATCGCAGAAATCCGGAGGACTTTTCCTCACAAAGCAACCCTAGCGAAGTCTACTTACAACCTTCAGATGTGTTGCACATCCCAGGTTTAGGTTTTGATAGCCTCGTCGGCTACTCTCCCATTGCAATGGCCAAGAACGCTGTTGGTTTGGCTATTGCTACCGAAGAATACGGAGCCAAGTTCTTTGCTAACGGTGCAGCACCGGGAGGAGTGCTAGAACATCCCGGAGTCATAAAAGACCCACAAAAGGTCAAGGACAGTTGGAATACCGTCTACCAAGGAAGCGGTAATGCTCATAAAGTGGCAGTGTTAGAAGAAGGCATGAAGTACCAAC
>CALCNS010000058.1 GCA_937897315.1 uncultured Bacillota bacterium | reverse complement strand
ATTCGCGACTTTAGCACCCCCGGTAGCGGTAAAGGACGTGGGGGCAACCGGAGCTGTGTTATCGATGTGGAATTGTTGAGTGCGAACCCCTGTTTTCCCTTCTGCATCCGTCGCGGTCAAGCGAACGGTGTAGAGCCCATCTCCCATGCCGGCTTGCTGACTGATAGCCCCTGTGTCGAGTTGGATTGTTGCACGGAACGTATACAATCCGTTCCACGAAGTACCTTGGTATGTTAGATTACTTGCGGGTAGAGAAGTGTAGGTACTGCCATCTTTGCTATAGGCCAAAGTTACTGTTGTAGCATGACGATCATCACTTATGGTTGGTGAAAATTGGGCGGTTCCACGTAACGTATAATTTCCATTATAATATCCCTGATACGGTCCTCCTATGTATTCGATATTCGGATTCGCTGTATCGGGTAACAGTGTTGCGGATATAGGTGCAGAACCAGCGCTTACGTTGCCAAGGCGATCGACCGATTTGACCATGTAATGGTAGGTAAAGCCCACTGCGAGTGGATGACTACTTTCACCCAACTGATGTATCACACTAGAGACACCACTATTGACCGTATTGGTTAATACATAAGCCGAACTCAACTCGGTACTCAGTTTTCTGTAGACCAAATAACTCGTCACATCGGTATCGGCTACCTTAGTCCAGTTCAACGTGATCTGCCGTTTTGCTGGGACAACCGATAGAATCGGGTTAGCCGGCGCTGTAGTATCCACTCGGACGGAAGTTTGTCCCATTTCGGCCACTGCTGGTGCGATGACTTGCACATTATATACTCCATCGGAAGCACCTAAAGGAATGGCGATTTGCACCGTATAGTAACCGAGATTATCGGCGGTTTTTTGAGCGGGTGTAATGTCCATATCGCCAAATTTCACTTGTAAAACTGATCCAGGGGTAAAGCCATCGGCAGATAAGGTCATTTGAGTTCCCGGTTTTCCTTCTGCTCGATCCTCGGCATTGAGCATACTGGCTCGTTGTCCGCTTACTTGAACCTCTAAATTGGCATAGGCCATGCGGAAGCTAGCCTTACCGATTACGGCAAAGCTGTGCAACCCGGGAGAAACACTGACCGGGAGCGTATAAACCATGGTTAATTGACCGGTTGATTCAACCACCGTGCTCGTGAGGGACGAAGTAACTTCTCTGTTGTCGAAGTACACTGCCACACTCTCGCCCGATAAGAAACCAGAAATGCTCAATGACACATTCGGATCTGTTCCGTTTTGTGCTACGGTTACGATGGGTGAAGCGGCTTGAACACTTAATGTACTATTGAAGATAGCACCACTATGCGGTAAAACAACATGCAACGCATAATTACCTGTGGCAATATTCGAGGGTAAAGAGAAGCTCACTTGTGCTCCACCCGAGGTGACTGTGGCCGGACTATTACCAACTTGCGTACCATTTAGGAAGACGAACATGGGTTCTCCATTGGTCAGTCCGGTAGCTGTCACATTTTTGCTGTCACCCGCAGTAGCAGAGGATGGGGTATTCACCGCAGGAACATACTCCGCGAAGGCAACCGATTTATTGAGATATGTATAGCTGTTGCTTCCCACAATGGTTACAGTGTATGTATTCGCTTTCGTCGCAAGAGGAATGGTCCAATTCAATGTGACCGCTCCTGACGATGTAGCGGTTGCACTGGTTACCGGTTTTCCTTCGAACCATAATGCGACCGTTTCACTTGGCACAAAACCGGTTCCATTGATTTGGAGATTAGAGCCCGCTGTGGGTGTTGTAGTAACAACCGTAGCCTGAGGTGAACTCTGAGACACAGGCACTTCCGCACTAACCCACGGGTATACACTATCGGAAAGATCACCAATTACCAAAATGCTGGCAGTAGAAGAGGCATACCCCGAAGGTAAGGTTACATTAAAATGAGCTAACCCTTCATTCTCAAAGACCTCTGGATTGAGTGTATACGGTTGCTGATTCACAAAAACCTTCACTTCAGCAGCCGTGGGTAGTCCTGAGACATTGAACGCATAGGGAGAACCCGGTTGTATCATCCCTTCATAACCTAGCTCAATCGATGAAGCACCGGATTGCCGCCAAGTGGCCACAGATGTCCCACTATTCCCTGTCGCGGTGAAGACGAACGAATCGGAGCTAATTGCTAAGCCTATAATGGTATACTGAGCAATACCGGAGCTATCTGCATTTCGCGTTGTTAATGAAGTTCCGTTCAATGTGAAGCTTATGCTCTCGTTTGCTTTATAACCAGAGGCAATTAGGGTTAGATCCTCACCCAAGGTTGGGGTACCCGATAATGTTAATGTTAAAAGGGGACGATTGGTAACAACGCTACCGCCCACTTTGTTCCCAGAGGCATCTACTAAGTCCACAGCGTGACGACCTGCCACGGAAGAGGTCGGGAACGTGATAGAGAAGGTCACTTCTCCATTGTAATTCGCATAATTCGCTGCATACTGGCTACCATCGACCAGTAAATTCACAGTTTCATAAGCATTATATCCCGTAGAACTAACCGTAAATGCATTACCTAAAGTCACTGTTTCGGGAAGTGTTAGTGTTGGTTTGTTTCTTTGAATAGTCCCACTATAAGTAGCCGAACGTTGGCTGGTTTGTCCAACTGCGACAATAACCAACTTATTCCCAGTCAATGTATTCGGTAAGGTTATGTAACAACTGGGAGAACCATAGTAACTGGATCTAGTTTCCACCGGCAAGTCGTTAATGTAGAATTTAACTTCTTCACCAGCTAAGAATCCACTGGTCAATATATTAATGGCTTTACCAAATACAGCAGGATAATTTGCATCTAAGCTGATACTTGCCTGGGTAGAAGTCACATTCAGGGTATCAAAGGCGATAAGTCCACTGTAGTTGGTATCTGCCGGGTTATTGGGGTTGTATTGATAAGCCAATAGGGTATACTGCCCTGGAGCTGTGGAAGCAGGAAGGGTAAAGCTACCATTGGCACTTGCTTGGTCATAGTAGTACACATATGTTAAGTAGCTGTTCGAGCTATCGGTCGGTCTAAGATATAAGTATACATATTGATTGATAGCAAAATCAGCCAAAGAGAACGACACCGTGCCCCCGGGAGCCACATTATCTACTCCCAAGGTGAAGGTGGGTGTATATTCTGAAACGGTGAAGCGAATTAGGGCCACGCGATCTAAGTCTGTGGTCGCACCTTTGCTAATCGCTCGAATGGTATGGGTACCTGTCATGGTTATGGGCAGAGTATAGCTGGTGTTCTTCTCAAGATCCATATCATAATCATAGTTACCCACTGTTCTGAAGGGCTCAGTCTCCTGATCCATATAGAACTGGATTTGATTATAAACATATTTTCCCGCACTCGAATCATAATAAGTAGGAGGGAAGTCCTTATAATAGAGCGTCATAGATTGCCCCGGAACCGGTTGCACGGCAATGCGTAAGGAAGGATTGAAGTCTCCTACATTGGCAAAAGCGAAAGGCGTATAATTACTCTGGTTACCCGCTTTATCTCGAGCGATAATTTTATAGTAATACGCACTTCCTACATTAGCCGGGAGTCGGTCATCATATTTTGTTTCGGAAGTATATGTCAAATAATTGTACGTTCCAGTCTCTGTTGTGCTTCGATAAATCTGATAATAGTCTAAATCTTCCGCAGTGGAAGTTACCCACCCAAGTCGAATACGACCCGATAAGGAAGAAGCCACCAACCCAGTCGGAATTTCCGGAGGTGTGATGTCGTAAATGAAACTGCTAGTGGCACTTGCTTTGTTCCCTGTATTGTCGGTTACCTCTGTGGTAATGGAATATTCCCCTTCGGTAAGTTCAAGACTTGCTAACAACTCTGGTGTAATGTTCTCATAATCACTCTGATAACCACCGGATAAGACGGTGTACTGCTTCGTAACACTATTCCCGGTTATGGTGACTTTTACATCTTTTAACGCTACATTATCTTGGGCTGACCAGGAAAAATTCATATTGGGAGCTACATAAGAGCCATAAATGGATATGGTCGGAAGTGTTGTATCGAGTAGAGGAGAAACTCCGGTCGATACACTCTTAGCACTTTCTTTATACCCACGTGCAGTATCTTTGGCAGTGACAGCGTAGTAAAACGTCTTCGTAGTATCGGATGGATCAATAAAGTAATCAGTATAATATTCACTGTAGGTATATGCCAAAGCCTCGGTTTGACTTGCCAAATCTTCTAAGGTTTCGGCTCGATAAATATAATAGTAATTGTAGGCACTCTCCCAACTCAATGCAACCGATCCTTGGGCAGGAGTAACCAATATATTTGTTGGCGAAACCGTTGGGGTGTTATCGATATGGAAAGGGTAAGCAGAGACATCGACAACCGATTTTGCATCGACAGCACTTCGTAAACCTGCCTTATCTTCCACAATTGCTCGCAACCAAACATTTTCAAGTTTAACATTTTCAGCGAAAGTATTGGTATCCCAAGCAAGATTTGGCAAACTGGAATATCCAACTGTAGCCGTGCCAATATGAGTATAATTCTCACCTTGGTCTTTCGAGGCATAGTAATCCACTTTAGCAACGCCACTACCGGTATCTTCATAATCGGAAAGATTTAAATATACGGTACCGAATAAGGTAGAAGTAACCGGACCCAAACTGATATAACTATAGTATGAATCATAGGTGTTATATTGAAAGCGATATACATTTGCAGCTTGTGTTTTTAGAACCGGTGGAGTAGCATCAAACTTATAGGTTTTACTGACAATCGTACTGTACTCACTGCCCACTACACAACGAGCATAAATATACTTTGTTCCCTCGGTAAAATCTGTTAAAACGACTGGAGAAGTTTGCGATGTACTCCAAATATAATTTCCGGTATGATACTGAATCAATGCATTATCGGGTGATGTAATCGTAATAGAACTTGGAATGACTTCCCATGTACCTTCTGGTTCTGCAGGATTTGGAGAAATAATGGGGGGGGCAACCTGTCTTTGTAAATACAAGTAGTACTGACCTTCGCTCATACTAGTTGGAGTTTCAATGACTACATAAGCTGTACCGGCTGGTAAATCCATGGTTAAGTCCGAGTAACCACTATCCCGCTGGGCAAGGATTTGCGTTTTATCTTCGTCGCTGTATACTTTTATGGGGTAACCCATGTAATTCTCTCTTAGAATATAGCGGCTTGGGCTTGTTGAAGTAATCTTATATCGTCCTTCTTCACCCTTAAATCCATATGAATAGATATATTGTTTTAATGGTAATTCCTGATAACTAGTGATGACATATTTTCCGGTAGTAATTACGGAGTATTTCTCTGTCTCGTACTCCACTTGTGCACGTACTAGTGTGTTTGCTGAAATATTAAAAGGTTCCGTATACGGATCTCCATACCAATAAACGTAGTCCGTTTGATTATTTGTTACGTAATAAATCGTTCCACCTGATGCATGCGTTAGGGATAAACTAGTTGGTGCAGCTAGCCTGGTGATTATCCCATCTCCAGAGTAAGGTGACATTGTAGGTCCTGCCACTACAAGATAATAATTTCGATATGTTCGTTCGCTAAGTAACCCGGTGATAGGATCCACTGATACCATATAAAGATTGATTTCGTTGTCATTGTAAGCACTAGGATTGACCATTTCTTGGTTTAACTCCATTGGTCCAGTGTATAAAGTGCCGTTTTGATAAACAACATTACTATTATTTGTATTTGTGTTATCTGTTGTGACATAGTAATAAATCGGATAACCTTCTTGAGCAGACAAAGTCAAAAGTGTTCCCGATTCATGACTTGACCCTGATACTAAGTCCGTTGTCGGAGCAGTCGGGAGGATACCAGTAAAAGTATATGTTGCCTTATTTACCGGTCCAACTCGATCGGTATTATCTTTTATATAGCAATATATAGACCCATTGGCTCGCACTTGAACAGGACCCGTATACACTTTGGCCCCCGCAAAGGGATCTACCCAGCTCGTGTCATCCACCTTGTAATATATCACACTACCCGCAGGTGAACCTTCGGGCAAAGATAATGTCACTGTCTGATAGTTACTAAAGGTACCAGATGGCAAACTAATCGTCGGAGTAACATCTAAGACCTTCTGTAGGTATGGTTTGGCATATGTATAGGGTGCATTATAGATTTGAATGTAATATTTCCCTTGGCCTAAAGCAACTATATCATGAATTGCAGACCCTTCCGGGCTATCTAACCATCCCATTTTCAGCTCATTTCCAGAAAAATCCTTAAGGCTCCACATGACAGAACCCCAGCTGTTTTCTCGAATCATACCAAAGCTTATGCCATAATTCCCGCTTCCAGTGCTGCTGGTATCAAAGAACCAGTATGGTGAGTTCATAATATTAATAGCATCTGTTGGAGCACTTGACTGAAGAGTATAGGCATTGATTAAATATGTAAGTGCTAAAGGTTCACTATACGCCGTGATTGAATTCGACTGATCTTTCGTAATAGCCGAAAAATAAATTGTTTTTGATGTTGTAATGTTCACACCACTCTGTGAATCGTACTCTGTATATTCAGTGTCCCAAGGAAATTGATAATTTGCATAGATGACAGTAGTTCCAATGGGAACATCGATAAATATGGTTTGAGTTGAGCTGTAATTTCCCGGTAGAGGTGATGCCGCATTTAAGATTGGTTTACTCAGTGCGTTGCTGTATGATACATGATAACTGGTAGGTTCAATTGCCCTGTATGTAGAATCCATGTGATCAACATATCGGAACTGCATCTTATAGTTTCCAGTGCTAACCTGGGCAAACAGCATCCCTGTCCTTGAGGATGAAATTTTGGAATCACCATTGTAGAGAGTTAGCTCATTCATTCCATAAGTGTCATATCCAAAGTACTCTTCTCCCCCACCAAAATGAATCACGATGTCTTTGTTTTGTATATCAGAAGGAACCGAGAACGACAACCACACTTCTGTAGGTTGAGTAGTATAATCGCCAACGCAAAAAGCATATCCAGATGACAAATCACTAATCACAACCGGGTTTTGTTGTGTTGCTGACCCTTCGGGTAATACATTTGGTGAAGTGGTAAACAGAGTAAAGGTTAATTGCCACTTCATTGCCGGTATAGTGGTGCCATTAGCAATTCCAGTATAATTAGAGTTTTTCAAACGAAGATAGTAAGTACCTGCATTGACGAATTGAATTAAGGTTCCATACATCATTTCGCTCGGAGTCATTTTTATTTTATCCGAATCATATAATTCCATATTGTTAAGATATGTGACATAGGCATCTTTTTGAGCACCCTGGATATTCAGTTGTTTGTTGCTGACTCCATCTGGTACAACAAAACTAAACCACAACTCTGAGGGTTGCGCTGTATAGGTGCCAACAGTAAACACAAACGGGTTAGTGAGTGAGGATATAGTTACAGGATTATTTGAACTTCCATCGCCTTCCTGCAAAGTAACCGGACCATCGGTAGTCGCAAATTGAACAGTGACTCCCCACGAAATGGCTGGAATCACTTGATCTGTGGCATTGCCGGAGTTATCAGATGTCATTAATCTCAGTTTGTATGTTCCGGTATTCACTTTCCCTGTCAATTGATTATTGGCAAACGTTGTTGTTACCAAAGAATTTGTGTTCGTATATAAAGTCATGGCATGCAAATAACTCGAACTCATAGGAGGTGCCATTCCTGCTATAGTCATGTTTTTATTGTTATTCTCTGAGGTTACTTCAAAACTAAACCACAACTCCTTTTGGGTAGCAAAAGGGGAACTAATCATAAATTGAAATGCTTTAGACAAATCTGTTATTGCGATTGGAGAAGTTTGAATCGCTTGTCCTTCAGTTATCATGGTTCCGGTTGGAATACCTCCACCAGGCGGCATTGTCTCCAACAATGCGACTTCCGTTGTTTCGGACTCTTCTAGAACGGGTTCTTGCGTGCTCTGAGTGGTCGTTGGCGCTTCTTCTGTTGTCGGTACAGACTCCTCCTGTGGTGTGATAACTTCATTTTGTACAGACTCCTCCTGTGCAGGCGGTTCGGTTACGGTTTCGGCCACCGCTAAGAGACCGGGTGCCGAACCGGTCAATTGAGCTAAGACCAAAATCATGGCCAACAATCTTCTGAATTTATAACTCCAGGTTGTGGTCATTTCGAAACGCCTCCTGTTTTGTTGGTTTTCCAAACGAAGTCTGTTCCTTAGCATGTTAAAAACTCCTTCAACGCATCGCATAAATATACTAATTAGTTTTGTCATTATTCAACTGTATATTTCTTCTTCTACCACCTAATACGACACAAAATAGCACAAAAGGGTATAGTTGTAGATGATTCTATATTAGAGATTTCTTAGGAATTTCCTTCTTCAAAGCCCTAGAAAAATTTATTTTTTTCAAGAATGTTGTTGGTTTCCACAAAAATGGATAAAAAAACAGACTGTTTCGGTGCCGAAGCAACGTAATCGTCTGTTAGTAATTATGCAATTTGTTTGGTTACAAATTTTTACCAATACTACTCAGAAGCAAAGTTGGTAAAGTATCCTTGTATTAAAACCACAGGGGTTCCCCGATCCCCACTACCACTGGTTAAGTCACATAAACTACCCAATAAATCGGTTAACCGCCTGGGTGTAGTACCTTGCGAGGTCATTTTTCCTGTCAGGTTTTCGTCTTTGGCTTTTATGGTCTTCCTCATGGCTTCCGCTAACGCTTCACCACTAAGATGCCTGAATTCATTATCGGCAAAATACTTCATTTTCAGTTCGTTTGGGGTCCCTTCCAACCCAATAGTATAAGCAGGGGAAATGACAGGGTCAGCCAATTCCCAAATTCCTCCGACCGGGTCCTTAAATCCACCATCACCATAGACCATGACTTCCATTTTCTTGCCAGTTGCAGCAAGTAGCGAGCTCTGAAGCTGTTCTACAAATCTTTGACAATCTCGAGGAAATAGTTTTACTTTTGACTCGGTAGCCTTGTTGGACCCTAGTAAGCCGTATTGTGGGTTAAAACCACTTCCTTGCATGGAGGTTGTGAGGATTTCATCCAAACGATAAACTCGCTCTGCTCCGGCTTCTCTTAAGACTCGTTGGGTACGTTTTCTGGTATGGATATCGCAATTCAGCACATTACGAGTATACTTGAGAATATGCCTTGGATCATTGGAAAAAAGAATTTCTATATGTGGAGCAAAGCTTTTATAATACTCTATGTAATCAACACCGGTAAACGGGTGAATCGTGTTTTGCCCAAACACTTTTCTAAATTCCTTTTCGGTGAAGTGATCTTTGTAAGGGTCAATCCCCTTTTCATCGAGTACATCCCAAGTAATCAACCCATTGCCTACTTCATCTGTAGGGTACGATAACTGCACATAAAGCTTCTTACAAGACATGGCAATCGCTCGTAGCAATATGGCAAATCGATTTCTCGACAATATGGGAAAGACGATGCCCATGTCTTCGCCACCTAGTTTCTGGCGAATGTCTTCTGCAATTTGCTCCACAGTAGCATAATTCCCCTGTGTTCTGGCAACAACCGCTTCGGTAACGCCAACTACATCTCCATCGTTCAGTTTAAACCCTTCACCAATGGTCGCTTTCATTAGGCTTTCGGTGACCAATTCCACCAACGAATCTCCCTGCTGAAAAATAGGAGTAATAATTCCTCGAGATGTCACACCTGTATAACGCATGAGCTTCATCCTTTCCAACCTGACGATTTTTGCTTCGCCAAACAAGGGTATTATACTATGAATTGTAGTCGTCTGTAAATTCAATCTGGTGATTGTTTCATAACCAATTGGAATTTAAAATTACAAGCCATAATAAGGAAGATGAAAGGGTTCTTCGCTTGAAATCACCTTAAAGCCGTAAATATCACGTGAATATGGCGGATTTCAGGGAATTTCTTCTTGCAGTCCACCAACCAATACGATATAATGTAAAGTGTTATTTTCTATGGTTCATGCTATTTGGATCTTTTTTCAGCAAAAGGAGTGTGGTTACCCAAATGGGTAGTGACAGTTGGTATTACGTCCTACTGTTTTTCTTAATTTTAGGTGGCGGTTATTTTGCCGGTTCCGAAATTGCGTACGCCTCGGTCAATAAAATACGCATCAAGAATTACGCCGAAGACGGAGATGCCAGAGCGAAAAAGGCTCTATATATACTGAACAATTTCGACAAATCGATTTCTACCTTATTGGTGGGAAACAACTTAATGCATATCGGTGCTGCTACCACGGCCACGGTAATTGCCACCCGTACCTGGGGGCAAGGAGCTGTCGCCTACAGTACTCTGATTACAACTTTAGTCGTGTTTTTGGTTTCTGAGATGATACCCAAGAACCTCGCTAAAAGTCGTAATGAGGACTTTGCCTTAGCAGTAGCCGAATCTCTTTATGTACTGATGAAAATTTTAACTCCTGTAGTCTTTTTCTTTACTTCCATAAGCAAAGGAGTCTCTAAGCTGTTTAAAAAGCAAGAAGAGCCCACCGTAACCGAAGACGAATTATATGATATTCTGGAAACCATCAAAGAAGAAGGTAGCTTAGAAGCGGGAAAAAGCAAACTCATTAGCTCTGCTTTAGAATTTGCGGATGTGACTGCGCAAGACGCACTAACTGCTAGAGTCGACGTGGTGGCTATCGATATCGACAGTACCTGCGATGAAATTCTACAAACGATTAAAGAAGAGAAGTATTCTCGCTTACCGGTGTACGAGGACAATATCGATCATATTATCGGTATTTTAAACATACGCAAGTTTTTAAAAGTTTATATGAAGCAAGGCAATCACATCAACCTACGAGCACTGCTGGACCCCCCTTATTTTGTCCCAAAAACTACGAAGATCGATGATTTGCTACAAGAAATGAGCCGGCGCAAACTTCACATGGCCATCGTCAACGATGATTACGGTGGAACACTGGGCATCATGACGGTAGAAGACATTCTGGAAGAGCTGGTCGGCGAAATCTGGGACGAAGACGATGAAGTCATTGAAGAGTTTATTCCATTGGGTGGAAACCGTTATGAAGTAGATGCCGAATTCGATGTCGACGATGCTTTTGAATTAATGCATTATGACAATTACGATAAAGATGAGCTATGGCATAAAACCATGGGATCTTGGGTACTGGAGCACTTCGATTACGTGCCCAAAGAGGGTGACTGCTTTGAGTATAGAGGTGTCACCGTTACTGTTCTAACCATAGATAACAAACGTATCACCAAGCTTTTGGTAAAAGTGAACGAGATCGATAATAAGGAGTGAGTATTTCCATGGACGATAGTCCGTACGGACCTTATCTTTTGATTATGGTCTTCATAGCCTTCTCGGCGTACTTTTCTGCATCGGAAATTGCTTTCGCCTCCGCCAACAAAATGCGTCTAAAAAAATCGGCGGAAAGCGGTAGCAAGCGGGCTGAACTGGCTTATTTTATTTTTGAACATTATGAGACCGCTTTAACCACCATTCTAATCGGTAATAACTTAGTGAACATCGCGTCTTCTTCTTTGGCTACTGTAATTGCTATACGGTTGTTAGGCGAAGGTGGAGCCGGTGTGGCAACTGCAGTTATGACGGTGCTAATTCTCATCTTTGGGGAAATCGTACCAAAAATTTTGGCGAAGGATCATGCAGAAGGTTTTTCTCTCCAAACAGCACCCTTTTTGAGACTTCTCATGTTTGCTACATTTCCAATCGTCTTTATTTTGAGCAAACTGCTCTACGTGGTGAACTTGCTGTTTGGTATTCCGGAGCAAACCCCCACCGTAACAGAGGACGATTTGTTTTCCATTATTGAGACCGTGGAAGACGAAGGCATCATCGACGAGGAGCGCAGTGATTTGCTGCAATCGGCTTTAGAGTTTTCCGATATTTCTGCACAAGAGATTATCACGCCTCGAGTCGATATGGTATCTATCGATATTGAAGATGACATGGATTCCATTATTGAACTGGCCAATCATTCTAGATTTTCTCGGATCCCTGTCTATGAAGATAGCATCGACAATATTATTGGCATCTTATATTTGAATCATTTCTTTAAGAAAGTTGTGGAAACCAAAGAGTTTTCCATAAGATCCTTGCTCATGGATGTTTGTTTTATTCATAAATCCATGAAGCTCCCTGCCGTTCTAGCTGAACTGAAGCGAAGAAAAATGCATATGGCAGTGGTCACCGATGAATACGGAGGAACTTTAGGAGTTCTCACCATGGAAGATGTCTTGGAACAATTAGTAGGAGACATTTGGGACGAATCCGATGAAGTAGAAGTATACTTTAAGAATATTGATGAGAAAACCGTAGAAGTGGATGCCGATATTAGTATATACGATTTCTTGGAATACTTTGAAATCGACGAGCGGGATTTTGACAGCGATTATACCACGGTTGGTGGTTGGGTCATTGAAACCCTGAACGGCTTTCCGGAAGCTCAGGCCTCTTTTCAATTTATGCATTTAACCGTTCGTGTTCAGGAGATTACCGAACATCGTATACTTACGGTAAGGGTAGAAGTGGGTGAAAAAGAAGTCGAAGAAGAACTATAAGACAATATAAAAAGACATTCGTTTACCAGCAAATAACGAATGTCTTTTTTTCTCATTATTTTTCCAACAATATTTCTACTCCCTTGCGTAGAGTCGCTTCGTCCGTCATGCCGTTGATCCAAGCCACAAAAAACCCATCGGAGTCAATAAGAAAAGTGGCTGGAAGACCCTGCAAACCAAATATTTGGCTTGCAACAAACTGTGTATCGAAATAGACCGGAAAGGTATAATCGTATTGAGCCAAAAAGTCTTTCCCTTTTTGTATCGTTTCTCTGGTTCCGTCTACACTATCTATCATGAGAAAATGAATGTTCTCCCCGAACTCGTTATACATGGTTTCAAAGTACGGCATTTCTTCCACACAATAAGGACACCAGCTTGCCCAAAAATTAATAATCACGGGCTTCCCGTTGAATTCGGAGAATTCCACAATATTACCTTCCCAGTCTTGTAACTCAAAATTCGGTATCGCAATTTTCTCGGTTGCAACTGGTATTTGAGTTTGGTCCGATTGTTGCTTCAGCTGGCCATAAACAATACCAGCACCAACCAAGATTACAACGAGCAACAGAACGAGGACAATCGTTTTATTTTTTGAAGTCATATGGCATTCCTACTCTCTTAAGATAATACACTTAGTAATCTACCCAGCCATCCGGTCATCATAGCAATCCCAATTATAATGAGGAAGACCCCGGAAAAGAGGTTTATTTCTCGATAATGCTGTTTGATCCATTGAAAAGTTGATTTCAGCTGTTCGATTAACAAAGCACTGATTACAAACGGGATGCCAAGTCCCAGAGAATACGTGAACAACATGAGTATGCCCTTCCAAATGGATGCTTGCTGCGAAGCAAATAGCAAAGCTGCTCCCAAAAAAGTTCCTACACAAGGTGTCCAACCAATGGAAAAGATCATACCGAAAAGAATGGATGAAGTTAAACTCATTTGAGTCACATTGCTGCGTCTCACATTTCCGGTGAATAAGCGCCAAGGTAAAATCTCCAAAAAACTTAGACCAAAAAAGACCATCATTGCTCCTGCTACCAAGTTGACAATGGTTTGATGTTGAGTCAAGTATCGACCAATACTACCGGCAAATGCACCTAACGTGACGAAGACTATGGTAAACCCCAATACAAAACCCAAAGCATGGGTCAAGGTTTTTGTTTTCCGTTGAGATTCCTGCCCACCACCCGCAAAATACATGATGTATATAGGAAGCATGGGCAATAAGCAAGGGGAGATGAAGGTAATGATGCCTTCGAAAAAAGTGATGAGATACGGCACGAGAACCATCCTTTCGGGTTTACATTTTTCTGGAAGAGGTGTATACTTTCAACGGATTTCGAAATAATACGTTTTAACGAAACTTTTCACAGACCTCTCGCGTCTATGAATTGAGACAACTAGAGGAGGAGATATTTTTGTCTAACGATACTCAAACAACAGAAACTGTGGTCGAGACAACCGACAAAGCCCAAATTGCCCGAAATAAATATGCCGCTTATGAAAAGCAACGCAAGAAAGGGTTGTCTACGAAAATCAAATGGATCATTGCTCTTGTCATTTTGGCTGTGATGATCGGAGGAGGTTGGTTCTTGGTTCAGCACTTGTTGAAAGCCAATTCTCCCGAAAACCAAATCCTGACCGGTTTCTCTATGAGAGGTACCATCGGAGCAAACATCACCGGCTGGGGAACGGCTGCTCCAAAAGAGAAGGCAGAGCTGGGCGGTAAAATGATTGGTAAAGTGGAAGAAGTTTTTGTGCGTGCCGGAGATGAGGTTCAAATCGGTACTCCGTTGTTTAAAGTAGATGCCGAGGAAGCTCGTGAAAAACTGTCAGCTGCATTAAGAGAGCAAACCCAATTAGCCGATCGCATTCGTTCGTTGCGCAACGAAATCACCAACTTAACGTTTACTGCACCCTTCTCCGGGCATTTAATTCAAGGTAGTGGCTTCAAAGTAGGCGATTATGTGTCTTCCGGAACTCCGGTAGGGCGATTGGTCGATGATTCTGTTATGAAGCTCTCACTCTACTTTACCTATGGATACTTGGACCAAATTCAAGCAGGGATGTCTGCAACCATATCTGTTCCTGCGACCATGAGCAATGTACAAGGCAAAGTGAGTTCTGTCGAGAAAATTCGCAAAGTGAACCCCGATGGCACCGTTTGCTTCAGAGTAAATTTTGAAATTCCGAATACGGGCACCTTAACCGAAAACTTGGATGCAACCGCTTATATCCTTAACAACCAGGGAGAAAAGTTGCTACCTTATGATATCGGAAGCTTAAAATTCAGTCAAGAATCTACTTTGACTGCCCTCAGCAGCGGCGAGTGTTTGCAATCGAATATCATTGAGTATTCGGATTACAAAGCGGGAGATGTGCTCTTAAAGCTTAGCAATCCCAGTTTACAACAGACGCTCGATGAAGAACAAAAGAATTTAACGTCTTTACAAGAGCGCATCACCGAATATGCGAAACAAGTTCAGGAGAATGTTCTAACCAGTCCCATTAACGGTATGATTACCAGTATGGTGATTCAGCCGGGAAATCAACTTGCCGGAAACGGAACTCCTGTTGTGGTTATAGCAGATCTCTCACAAATGGTGGTTGCCACCAGTATTGATGAAATCGACATCTCAAAGGTTAGCTTGGGCATGCCGGTCAGTATTATGTTTGACCAAATTGACGGAACCGTCTTCATGGAAGGCATTATTACTGATTTGAGTTATGAAGCTACTTCCTCAGGTGGAAAAGGCAGTGCTGCTTATTTCCCTGCCACCATAACCATCACCAATCCCGGTAATTTAAAACCCGGCATGGGTGTCTCATACACCATAAATGCCGTCACCAAGGAAGGTGTCCTCATGGTGCCGAGCTCCTCCATTATCAATACCGAATTCGGCCCTGCTGTGTTTGTCCGTGCGGAAACCGCAGCTCAATATGCCAAGGTTTTGGATGTTCCGGTCGAAAGTCTACCCAAGGGTTTTATTGCAGTTCCGGTCAGTATTGGCTTGTCCGATGCCATGAACACAGAGATTATCGGTGGACTAGAGGAAAATGTGGAAGTGTATATGCAGCAAAGCAACATGCCGGGAATGCCCGGTGGTGGTGGAGTAATTATGAAATAGGAGGGCGCTATGTCGATCTTAATCGATGCCAGAAATATAAGCAAGATTTATAACGAAGACTCGGAAGCCGAGGTCAAGGCATTGGACGATGTATCGCTTACAGTAGAAGAGGGAGAATTTATCGCTGTTTTGGGTCAATCCGGTTCTGGGAAATCGACTTTAATGAACATTTTAGGTTGCCTCGATATCCCGACCTATGGAAGCTATCTTCTGAACGGAGAAGCAGTCAACGAAATGAAGCCTTCTATGCTGAGTCGTATTCGAAGCCGAGAAATAGGCTTTGTTTTTCAGGGATTCAATTTAATCCCTGCGCTCACCGCTTTTGAAAATGTGGAACTGCCCTTGATCTATCAGGGAACCCCACAAAAGGAGCGTCGCGAACGTACCGCATTGGCCTTAGATGAAGTGGGCTTATTTGAGCGGATGCATCATAAACCCAGCGAAATGTCGGGTGGCCAGCAGCAACGAGTTGCCATTGCTCGTGCAATTGTGACCAACCCACCCATTATCATGGCGGATGAACCAACCGGTAACCTCGATTCAAAATCCGGTAGTGAAATCATGCGAAAACTGATGGAGCTGAACAACGAAGGGAACACGGTCTTGTTAATTACACACGACCAAAAGCTCGCTCACATGGCAAAGCGCATTGTAACATTGCAAGATGGAAAAATTATTAGCGATGTTCTCCTCGGTGCCAACCGACATGACGGAAGGGAGGTCTTTTCATGAACTTCTTCCGCGCTTTTAACATGGCGATGAAATCCATCTTTACCAATAAGATGCGATCTTTCCTTACCATGCTGGGAATTATCATTGGAGTCAGCTCTGTTATCATATTGGTCACACTGATCCAAGGATACACCCAAAAACAAATGGAACAGTGGTATTCCATGGCTCGGGATACGATTTCCATTAATGTTTGGTCTGAGCAAGCCGATATATCACAAGATTTATTTGACTACTGTTTGGGTTTATCCGATTATATTACCGCAGTAACTCCAAATTCACAATCGTGGGTGAACAACATTAAATTTCGATCAAAGACCATTGAAGATACCACCTTATACTTTGGGAATGAGCAATACAGCGACACCATGGGTTATAAAATCATATCCGGACGGGACATTTCTTATTCCGATGTCAAAAACCGAGTCAAGGTCGTCATCTTAGGCGAACGAGTTCGCAAAGAACTTTTTGGTTTAGAGAATGCGGTTGGCAAGGTGATGAAAATCATGGGAGAAGATGTTACGGTGATTGGTGTATATGAAGCCAAAATGGAGGGAGCGCGTTGGTCTCAAGATGACATGATGGTCATGCCCTACACGCTCATGCGAACCTTCAGTCAAACAACTACCATCAATGGTTACATTGCGAAAGCCAAAGACGGGGAAGCAACCAACACTGCCATAGGGCTCATCAAGACATTCCTAGCCAGTAAATTTTCTCAAGAATGGTTTTACAATGTGTATTCCCAAAACGAATGGCAAGATGAAATGAGTGAGAGCACTAAGATGATGAGTATGGTGGTGGGAGGAATTGCCGGCATCTCGCTAATGGTGGGTGGTATAGGCATTATGAATATTATGTTGGTGTCGGTAACCGAACGCACCCGAGAAATTGGTATCCGAACCGCCATTGGGGCTCGTCGCATCGATATCATCAATCAATTTCTCATCGAAGCAGCCACAGTCAGTGCTTTTGGTGGACTATTGGGCATTGGAGTAGGAACCATTGGCTCTATCATCGCCGGTGCGGCATTGATTAAGACGATTTTAATTCCTTCGCCATTCATCATGCTCGGAGCATTTCTCTTTTCTGCAGTGCTAGGAATTTTCTTTGGTTTCTACCCTGCCAACAAAGCTTCACGGCTTCATCCCATTGAAGCATTGCGTAACCAATAAGGAGGAAGAATGATGAAAAAAATAATGGTATTGCTCATAACGGTTCTTGTGCTTTTATTGGGAATCAGTGGAACCGTATATGCATATCAGGATATCGAAAACCCCGACGAGAAGGATGCTGCCGAAGTCATGTCCTCTTTGGGATTGATGCAAGCACATTCAGAAGATCAGTTTTCGAAGAACGCAACCATGACACGCGGTGAATTTGCTACTTTGGCTGTGAAAATGCTCGGTTTTGATCAGCCCTTGCTTTTTAACACCTTCACCATTTTTCCGGATGTGAAGAACACCTCGGTGAATGCTCCTTATATCAACGCAGCGGTTCGAAAATATAGTATCTTACGGGGTTTCCCCGATGGTACTTTCCGACCGGAAGACCCCATTACGTTTGCCCAAGCCATAACCGTATACATCAATATGCTGGGGTATACCATACAAGATGTTGGCCCATTCTGGCCTGAGAATTATCTGACCAAAGCTTCAAATTTAGGGCTTAGCAGTGGCTTAAACATGGATGTCAATCAACCCTTACCGCGTAGTAGTGCTGCCCTCCTTTCTTGGAACATGCTGAACACCACCACAAAAAGCGGTTCGCCATTTCTAAATTCGCTCTATACTCAAGCCTTGGACAATGTAATCTTGCTACGAACTTGGCAAAGCTCCTCGGCACTACTAAAAGGGCGAGCAGAATTCTCTGTCAATGGCGCGATTCAACAATATACTGTACAGAATACAATATCCCCAAGTTTTATTGGTAGTCGTGGACGATTGATTCTAAATCCGAAAAGCCCTGGATCTGCACTGGGTTTCTTACCGGACCGAAGCCAATATGTAGAGTCCACCCTTATTAAAGTTTATGCTGACCGTGTTGAACTAGCAAGTGGCACCTATCCGATTTCGCGAAGCACTCCATTGTTCATTAACGGCCAAATCACAACCTTTCAGCTGGGGTGGTACAACCTTTTACCCGATCAAACGGTACGGCTTTACTATGACCAAGTGGGTAGCTTGCAAATGATATCCGTGGTATCGAGCCAATCGATTACATATACCTTTATCTATGATGTCAACAGCGATGAGCGGATTCCCGCCGATGCTGTGGTGTATAAGAATGGCAACCAAATTTCGGCAAGAATCATTAAAAAATATGACGTTGTTTCCTATGACGGGAAAAATGGGGTGTACTATGTTAGCGATATGAAGCTAAAAGGATACTACCAAAGTGGTTATCCGGTTTATACATATCCTGAGACCATTACAGTGTTTAATAATACCTTCCATGTCGACGAAACCGCTGCCAAGAGTTTTGAGCGATTACGATTGCAGCAGCAAATTGTCTTGCTATTTGATAACAGTGGCAACATTGCTGGTGCATTCCCGGCCGAGGAAATCCCTGTTACCCTTTATGGAGTACTGAAGAGCATCTCCGGAGATGGTAGCTCATCCATTGAGTTATTGGGGGGGTTGACGGTTCAGGGGATATCCAATATGAGCAGTTACGGACCTGTCTATTCACCTTATCAAGGTTATGTCAACGAACTTCTGATGAATCAGGGACAACTGGTCACTGTGTCTCAAAACTACAACACCGAGCGAATCAATATCACTCCACTTCCCTACACAGGAAAAACGATGGGTGACTGGACTGTAGCGGAGAAAAAGCTCGGCGAAGCAACCGTAGCAGATACCGTCAAGATTTTCGAAAAGGTCACTGCGGATGCACCGTTGGTTCCAATCTATTTGTCTGATATACCTTTTGAGATTGTGAAAGGCGAGCAAATTCGCTACACCATATCCGATTCTTCCGGACAAGTTGTGGTCGTGGTCTTGGCAGATGTCAGTGGTAAGGGTTGGGAGTATGGTATGCTTACGGTTCAACCCGTGGAAGAAACACTGTTGGACCCCTTGGGTAATCCTTATCAAGCCATCACATCTTATCAATTGACCGTGAAGCAAGCAGAGACGACATTATCCTATCATGTTCGTTACTGGCCGGATAGCAGTACTACAGACCCGGTGAAAGTACCACAGGGTATGGGAAGACCTTCATCATACCAGAATTTCTTGCTGGAGACATTGGAAAAATACGCCACGGTTGGTCAAAAACACTTCGATGGGGACCGAGGGCTAAATATGGGTAGTGCTTATCTACGTTTTAGCCCCGACATGCAAATATATGCTTCCCTTACTCGCAAGTTCATTGGTCTTCCGGAAGCAAGAGCCAATTTTAGCACCTTTGTCGTTTACTTAGATCGCCCCTTAGAACAGGGCGGACAAGTGATTTTCATGACGGTCAAATAAACAAAATGGAGTAGGCATTGTACCTACTCCATTATATTGTACTTAATGTATGTTTTCCGTGACACAGTCACTCTTTGCTTTTTCAATTACTTCCGCCAATGAATCTAACCAATCTCCGGTAAAGGCCTCAATACGTCCTTGATCACAAATTTTTGCCAAATCTGGGTCAATCGGAATTTTACCCAAAACTTTCAAATCGTGCTTTGCCGCGATTTCATCAATATGGCTGTCGCCAAACACTTTATACTCGGTTCCTGTATCCGGAGCTTTAAAGTATGACATGTTTTCTACCAAACCAACGACGGGTATGTTCATCATCTCAGCCATTTTAACCGCTTTCGCTACGATCATGGAGACTAATTCTTGCGGTGATGTGACCACAATAATCCCATCTATGGGCAATGATTGAAAAACCGTCAGAGGAACATCTCCCGTTCCCGGAGGAAGGTCGACAAACATATAATCCACTTTATCCCATATGACTTCAGACCAAAATTGTTTTACTGTACCGGCAATGACGGGTCCTCTCCATACAACCGGGTCTGTGTCGTTTTCCAAGAGCAAATTAATAGACATCATGTCAATTCCCGTGCGAGTTCTGACCGGATAAAGACCCAGTTCGTCTGCTCTGGCTTTTTCATGGACTCCAAATATTTTCGGAATCGATGGACCTGTGACATCGGCATCCAGGATGGCCGTATGATAACCCAATCGTTGCATCGACACCGCTAACAGAGAGGTCACTAAAGATTTTCCCACTCCGCCTTTCCCGCTGACCACGGCGAATACTTTCTTTACCTCACTAGCCTCGTGAAGTTTAACCGAAAAATCATAAGATACTGGTTTTTGAACATCATTCATTGTACTAATCTCCTCTATATTTTCTGCATTTGATTCAACCGGTTTCTACCATGTTGACGTCTACAGCATCTTTCTGTACTGCAAAAAGCATCGTCCCCATTACAAATCTGATAATCGCCACCCTCAATATGTAATACTTTCCCATTTACTAAGGCATCTGCCACTTTCTTTCTGGCTTGGCTATAAATGCCTTGTACTGTCGTGCGTGCAATTTTCATTTGTGAAGCACACTCCTCTTGAGTGAGCTCTTCTAAATCAATTAACCTGATTGCTTCATATTCTTCTACTGCTAAAACAATCATTGCATTGTTTTGAACTGGTGCATGAAGTGGACCAAAGTGAGTACTATTTGGCATACAACATACTGTTCTCCACTTTCTGGGTCTGGGCATAGAATCATCTCCCTAGTTATTCATAAATGGCTTTTTAATTGTATCACATTAACGGCATATGTCAATTACGACGTTACATAAAGTCTTATTATAACAAAGAGCCGGATAAACTCCGGCTCTTTGTTAACTCTGGGAAGAAAATTCCCCTTGAATTTGCTTCAAGCGTTTCTTTACATTATTCTGAGATACCATTTAAGCGCTCGTCAATCGCTTTGAGTTGATTTTCTAACATCAGTTTCTGTCTTGTTAAGAATTCTTTTTGCATTTCAGGTGTCGCTACAGGCATATTCATACCCATTCCATATCCAAGACCCATTCTACGGCAATTAATGCCTCGTCCTTGTCCCATTCCTCGTCCTAATCCATAACCATAGTTCTCTACGTTGGAACGACACGGACCCATTCCCCTTCCGGTCATTGGTCCCATGCCTTGTGGCCCTGTTCCATTTCTCATTGGCATATGTTTCACCTCCTTTGTTTCTGACATATGTCGTTTACTATCTTCAGTATACACCGTTTTCGACATATGTCAATAACTAATTTGCGATAATTTAAAAAAAGATTGCCGCTTGGCAATCTTCCATCTAATCTTAAGTTGTCTTGTTCCTTTTTTGCCAGCATGATTGGCAATACCCGTAAATACTAAGCTTATGCCCAATGATATGAAATTGCTTTTCCTTACTTACTTCCTTCTCATAGTCTGCTATGGGGCAATGCTCAATGGGTATGATCGTTCTACAATCTTGACAAACTAAATAATGCTTATGAACCTGACGATTGTACTCGTAAAGTGTTTTCCCTTCGTCCGCTAAAACAAGTTTCGACAAGATATCCTTGTCACTCAAGACAGAAAGGGTACGATAAATGGTAGATAAATTCATCGTGCCACCGTTGCGATTGAGCTGAAGGTATATTTGATCTGCTGTTAATGGTTGTACACTATCGACCAATACTTGCAGTATCTCTTGCCGGTTCTTCGTGCTTTTTAATCCATAACTGATCAGTTCTTCTGAAAAATCGCTCATGATTCCCTTCACTCCTTTTGTTCGTTCTGCATTAACATTTCCGATTTCAGACGATGCTGATGAATTTGTTCTCGGACAGTAAACATGAGGTATATTGCAGCAGATAGCATTACAATCGATGCCCCCGATGCGATATTAAAATAGTAAGATAACGTCAAACCACCCAAGGTCGTGAGCAACCCAAAAAGTACTGCCATGAGTATTCTTTTTTCAAAAGTTCTCGATATCATTTCGGCAATCGCCGCAGGAGCTGCTAACAAGGATATGACCAAGATAATCCCTACGACTCGAATCAAGACAACTACGGTTAGAGCAACCAAGAGTAATAGCATATATTCTAACCAACCGGTAGGTTTCCCCATGACATAAGCAAACTCTTCATCAAACAAGTAGTTCTTCCAATCTTGATACAAGATAGCGACAATGGCAATAACAAACAGTGCCAAGAATACCATTAACCATAAATCCGCTTGAGTTACAGACAAAATATTGCCAAACAAGTAAGAGCTTAAATCTGGGGGATATCCCGGTCGCAATGCAATAAAGAGAATACCTAATGCCATGCCTAACGACCAAAACATGGAAATAATCACGTCGGAGCGAGTGCCGCCTTTCCTTTTTATGAAACCAATGCCAAAAGCGGCGGCCACAGCAAAGAAGAATGCTCCCAAAATGGGTGGGAAGCTAAAAAGATACCCTAACCCCACACCTCCATACGCAGTGTGAGCAATCCCACCGCTCATCATAACCAGTTTTTTCTCAACGATCATTACACCGATGATGCCACAGACAATGCTGGCGAGTATGCCGGCTATAACGGCATTCTGCATAAATTGATATTCAAAAATAGCTTGTATCATACAATACCTCCAGGGCCATGGGTATGATCCCGCAACACTCGATGCGGTAATCCGTGTGCTATGAGGTCGACCGGACAACCATAGAGGGAGTCTACCGTACGATCATTCAATTCTGGGCCTCCGTGATAAACCAATTTACTGTTTAAACAAGCCAAACTACTAACTTGCGATGAAATCGCTAACATATCGTGTG
This sequence comes from uncultured Bacillota bacterium, assembly GCA_937897315.1. Classification (GTDB taxonomy): domain Bacteria; phylum Bacillota; class JAAYKD01; order JAAYKD01; family JAAYKD01; genus CALCNS01. The sequence continues at coordinate 966 of CALCNS010000058.1, read as the reverse complement.
AAACGAGAATAATGGTTATTTTTTCATTCAGTTTCGCTAACAACTCATAAATTTGCTTTCGAGCGGTCGCATCGACACTGGCAGTTGGTTCGTCCAATAACAGCAACTTCGGCTGTGAAACCAACGCTCTAGCGATCAGCATCCGTTGAAATTCCCCACCAGAGAGTTCCGACACTTGTCTTTGGCTTAAATGCGATAATCCAATTTGTTCCATGGCTTCTTTTGTCCGCTCATGGTCCTCCAAAGTATACCGAGCGAAGACTTGTAATCCTGCTTTCATTCTACCCGACAAAATGACTTCATATAAACTAATGGGAAAGCGTCTCTCAATAGCTGAAAACTGTGGAACGAACCCCAACAAGGTGCGATTCTCCTGCAGAGATCCCCCGAAAATGCGAATACTCCCGCGAGAAGTCGGAACTAAGCCCAAAATCGCTTTTAGCAATGTGGATTTACCTCCACCGTTTGGACCGATAATTCCCAAGTACTCTCCCTGTTGAACAGTTAGGTTCACGGATTTCAAGGCGACGTTACGACCATAAAATACACTCAAATCGCGAACCTCAACAGCCGGTACCATATTATTTCGCCTCCGCAATGGCTTTTGCCATATCTTTCAAATTCTGTATATAGTCCCCAGACAAGGGAGACAGTTGAATGGCTTTCCCTTTTATTTCTTCTGCAAAGGATACAGATTGACGGCTGTCTACCTCTTGTTGATAGAAAACGGCCTTAAGCCCGTTTTCTTTAGCAAAATTGACTACTGCTTGTAATTGTTGCGGTGTCGATTCTTTGCCTTCTTCTTCCAGAGCAACCATTGTTAAGCCATATTCGTCAGCAAAGTAGCCAAATGCTGGATGATAGACGATGAAAATCCTGCGATCCATCGTATTAAGAATCTCCACAATCTCCTGATCTGCCTTTTTCAACTCCGTTATGTACTCTTGACCGTTCTTCTCAAATACA
>CALCNS010000057.1 GCA_937897315.1 uncultured Bacillota bacterium | reverse complement strand
ATGAACACCTTACCCGAAATCTCCCCTCTTCCGGCACGACCCGATACCTGCATGAAAAGTGAAAAAGCTCTCTCTGCTGCCAATGCGTCCTCACTTCTTAAAATAGCATCTGCCGATAAGATCCCTACACAAGTGACTCTTGGGAAATCAAAACCTTTGGCAATCATTTGTGTACCCACCAAAATGGCTGCTTGGGGTACTTCGAACGCTTTCACAATAGATGCATGCGAACCTTTTGCTCGAGTAGAATCGCGATCCATTCGTAACACAGAAACACCGGGAAACGTTTTACGGCATTCTTCTACTACTTTTTCGGTTCCCATACCAAAAAAACGAAAATATGCAGAACCGCATTGAGGACAAATAGGGGGCATTTTCTCGGTGTGACCGCAATAATGACACCGCAAATCGGACAAGTGCTGTTCCCTATGCAAAATCAGTGGTACCTCACAGTGAGGACATTCCATGACATATCCGCAACTTCTACATAAACTCATGCGATGAAAACCACGTCGATTATGAAACAAGATGACTTGTTCCCCTTTGTCTAGACTCGCTTTCATTTGCTCTTTTAGGATATCACTAAAGATGGTTCGATTTCCCAAACGCAGTTCTTCACGCATGTCTACCAATTGAATTTGAGGTAACTGTGACGTTCCAATTCTATGACCCATTTCAATTAAACGATACTGTTTTTGTTCGGCTAACGCATAACTGGTAATCGAGGGTGTTGCAGACCCTAACAGTAACACAGCACGATGATAACGAGAACGAAACATCGCAACATCACGAGTATGATACTTTGGATCTTCTTCCTGTTGATACGTCGTTTCGTGCTCTTCATCTAGAATAAGTAGCCCCAAATTCTGAAAAGGGGCAAAAACTGCAGAACGTGCACCCAATAAAACCAGTTTTTCGCCATTACGGAGACGTTTCCATATTTGAGCCCGGTCCCCATGGCTTAAACCGCTATGCCAAAGCAAAACCAGATCACCGAATCGTTCACGAAAACGATCGATCATTTGTGCCGTTAGCGAAATCTCGGGAACCAACATCAAAGCACTGCGGTGCTGATCTAAACAATGTTTGATGGCACGAAAGTAGACTTCGGTCTTTCCACTACTAGTGATGCCGTGTAACAAAATGGGTTGTGTATTTCGCTGGTTCATCGCTGCAGTTATGGTTCTAACCGCATGTTGCTGTTCACGGGAGAGGTGAAGATTTGGCTCGTGCTGGCCCAGGTTATCGGAGTCTATGTAGCCAATAAACTGTAAGTCTAAAAGCTTTTTGAAGTACGAACTTTTATACTCTGGCCATTGCTTTAGTTCGTCCAATGAAATTTGCTCTGTGCAGTCTAGAATTCTTTGCCAAAAAGATAGAATTCGTCCTCGACCCGGTGAACCTTCACGGTGGAGGACTTGTATGTTTCGATACTCTTTATGTATCGGAAAGTGAACCTTCTCTTCTGGCTGTAATACCCCCAGATCTATGAAGCGTTTCAGATTTTTCTGGCCGAAAACTTTGATCAGTGTCTCATGTTGAAGAGGTGAAGCACTATTTTCGAGCCACAGCAATGCTTCTTCAAGGACAGCGTCTCTCTGCTCCTCTGTAATGGTTTCTGCTAATTCCGACATGAATTCATATCGTTGTTGCACTTTCGCTTTTACTGAAGCCGGCAGAACACTTTGAAACGCAGAAGACCAACTGCAAAGATATCGTTGCGCCATAAAGTCAATCAGTTTAATCTGTTCCGCGTTCAGACTCGGTCCATCTTCATCAAGTATTTTGTGAATATCTTTGGTTGGAAATTCTGGTTTATTGGTTTCCTCTTCCACGACAATACCGCGACAAAAGGTGTTTTGTAAGGGTACCGAGACCAAAGAGCCAATTTGAATCTGATTGTTCAAAGAGCTCGGTACATGATAAGTAAGGCCACTTTCGAGAGCAGCCACCACACGATCAAGTTTTATCCTTACATACTCCATAAACTCCCTGCTTTGATTATTGCATTTCACCCGGTTCATCTTTGGGTAGTTCTTGTATGAACTTTAAATCACCACTCATAAGCTCGTCGTATGCTTTGAGCAACGGTTTGCTGATGAGGTCTTTCTCCGGACTCTTCATAATTTCTCTTGCCCGTTTGGCCGTAATAATAACACCGGTGTATTTATCGGGTACATGGTTGTATAATTCATCGGAAGGGATTCTGCTCATATTCATTACTCCTTTTTGTTAGCACGATGCTCAAATATCTCTAGATTCATCATTTTGTCTCGTTTGTGTTTTTCTGCCACCAAGATGGATTTCATTTGTGCTACGGCTTCTTCTACGGTTTCGTTCACAACTACATAATCATACATACTAACATTTGTTAACTCTTCGCGAGCGATTTCTAATCGTTCTTGAATTTCCTTTTCCGATTCAGAACCACGTTTTCGTAATCGAGCTTCCAAGTCACTGAATTTTGGGGGAACTAAAAAAACGAAAACACCATCGACTCCAGAGGCTTTGACTTGTGCAGCTCCCATGACTTCAATTTTTAAGATCACAGAAATGCCTTGAGAAAGCTGCTCTTCCACAAAAGTTTTAGGAGTTCCATAATAATTTCCAGCATACTCCACGTGTTCCAAGAAGCCATTCTGCTCTAGTTTGTTTTCAAATCCAGTTCGAGTCATAAAGAAGTAGCTTTTGCCTTCCACTTCATAACTCCGCATAGGACGGGTTGTGGCGGAGACTGAGTAGCGTAAATCAGGAACCTCATTTAGCAGAAGCTCGCAAACGGTGTCTTTACCAGCCCCAGCCGGAGCCGATAGTACCATTAAGATTCCACGTTTCATTTTGTGATTTTCTCCTCTTCCTCTTCGTCTTCTTTCACATCAAGACGCCCGGCTATGGTTTCGGGCTGGACGGCAGAAAGGATCACGTGTTCGCTATCGGTTATCACGACTGCCCGAGTACGACGTCCGTAGGTAGCGTCGATGACCATACCTTTTTCACGGGCTTCATGAACGATTCTTTTTATGGGGTTGGATTCCGGACTGACGATTGCAATAATACGACCGGAAGAAACAAAATTTCCGAAACCAATATTGACTAAACGATTTTCAAACATCTTCGTCCCCTCCGTTATTCAATATTTTGTACTTGTTCTCTCATTTTTTCCAACTCAGACTTCATATCAATCACCAAACGTCCAATATCGGTATCATTGGCTTTCGAACCTATGGTGTTGACTTCTCGATTCATTTCTTGCAAGAGAAAGTCTAGTTTCCTACCCACAGAATCTTTGCCTGGGGATAAAAGTTGTTTGAACTCCAGACAATGACTACCTAAACGAACCAGTTCTTCTGTAATATCGGTTCGATTGGCCATAAGCGCCACTTCAGTCATAAATCGAGTTTCATCAAAACCCGTATCTTCTAATAAACTTACAATTTTCTCTCTCAATTTTAGAGTATAGTCCGACAACATCGCGGGACTACGTAATGACACTCGGTCTTTTAATGACTCCACAGTGGTTAAGCGCTGCAATAAATCTTGGCTCAATCGTTCCCCTTCACTTTGCCTCATGCTGGCAAAGGAAGCCAGTGCTTCATTTAAAACCGGTAGTAAATGTTGCCAAATAATCTCTGCTTCTTCACTATGCCTTTCTACTTTGAGAACATCAGGTAGTGTAAGAACTTGCGCTAAGGTTAAAGGTTCTTCCAGATGCAATGCTTCTCGTAATTGTATGATTCCATTTTGGTATGCCACTGCTAAGTTGGGGTTGACTAAGACTTCATAGGCGTCACTACCACTGTATTGATAAGAAATAAAACATTCGACACGACCACGACTCGCAAATTGAGAAATGGTTTGGCGAATTTTTTCTTCAAAGACATTTAAATCACGAGGTAGTCGAATAGATACATCGAGGTATCGATTGTTCACGGACTTAAATTCTACACTCATGCGGTGTTGCTGGTCGCTGTATTCGATACGGCCAAAACCGGTCATTGAAATTGGCATATTCATCCTCCGATTCCATAATAATTTACAATTCGCCCTGTTGAGAATGATTTCCTTTGTTTAGAAGTAAAATATCATCTGGAGAACGAGGAGCTACGTAGAGCGTATAAAAGTCCGTGTAATGCACAGAGCCTGGTTTAGCGCCCTTAAATTTCTTCACGTTTTTTCGTTTGGTATAATCAATCCCCACATAACTGCTACTTCTTGCTTGGCTGAACCAAGCTGCCAATGCCGCAGCCAACTCAAACATAGAATCACTGGGTTCTGCAGTATGCACGACAACATGCGAACCAGGTACTTCTTTGCTATGGAACCACCAATCGCTGTTCCGAGATAATTCCATGGTTAAATCATCGTTTTGAAGATTATTTCGACCGATGGAG
>CALCNS010000056.1 GCA_937897315.1 uncultured Bacillota bacterium | reverse complement strand
GGGGATATCGTGTTAGTAGGTTATAACGCTCAATATCGCGCACAAACCGACGGAACATATAAGCCATTCTTCAATGCGTTGATGAAGGTAACATAAGCTCAGAAAGCGAATAGAATTGTGTTAGTGGGGCTCTCCCGAACAAGGATGGCCTCATAAAAGCGAACCCGAAAGAGAGGATATCATTAGATATGGACATTCAGATTACTCGCACCGCAACACCTAAGGTCAGACCGGATGAATACAAGCTGGGATTCGGAAAGTTATTCACCGACCACATGTTCCTCATGGATTACTCCACAGACAAAGGTTGGTACGATGCCAGAATCGTTCCCTATGGCCCCATTGAGATGGATCCCGCGTCCATGGTACTTCATTATGCTCAGGAAACCTTTGAAGGGTTAAAAGCTTATCGTAGAGAAGATGGTCGCATACAGCTTTTCCGTCCGGATGCCAATGCTGCTCGCATGGAACGTAGCAACCGACGTATGGCCATGCCGGAAGTGCCGGCTGCTGATTTTGTGCAAGCCGTTCGTGCGTTGGTAGAGGTGGACCAAGATTGGGTTCCCCGTGCCAAAGACACCTCCCTCTACATCCGCCCCATGTGTATCGCCACTCAACCTGCTGTCAGTGTATCGGTGGCCAATCATTATATGTTTTTAGTGTTACTATCTCCCTCCGGCTCTTATTATCCGGAAGGAGTCAATCCGGTCAAGATTTTCGTAGAAGACGAGTATGTGCGTGCGGTAGCAGGCGGTACTGGTGAAGCGAAAACGGGTGGCAACTATGCCGCTTCGCTAATTGGACAAGTCAAAGCTAAAAAAATGGGTTATTCACAAGTCATGTGGCTCGATGGGGTACACCGAAAGTATGTCGAAGAAATCGGTACCACCAATGTCATATTCAAAATCAACGGAGAAATCCTTACCCCTTCATTGGACGGAACCATTTTACCCGGAATCACTCGTGATTCTGCGTTAAAGCTCATGCGTCATTGGGGTTTGAAAGTAACCGAACGGAAAATTTGCATCGATGAAGTGGTAGAAGCCTATGACAAGGGTCAATTAGAAGAAGTGTTTGCAGTCGGTACGGCTGCGGTGGTTTCTCCGGTGGGTGAGTTGTGCTATAAAGGTAAAATCATGACCATTAACAACTTCAAAAATGGGGAAATCACTCAGAAAGTCTATGACACCTTAACCGGAATTCAATGGGGTCGAATCCCCGATGAGTTGGGTTGGACTCAACTTATTTAGTTCATACATCAGAAAACGCTCTCTTCACAACAGAAGAGAGCGTTTATTTATGATAATGGGTTTCCTTTGGAATCAAACAAAGGCAGAGCTTGTAAGTAAAGGATATCCTTACGGGAAGCCGCATCCCCTTCAGCTAAAATAGCCATTTTACCCACAATATGAGCTCCTGCTTTTTCGGCTAAGTGTTCTAAAGCGGACATGGATCCACCGGTGGAGATAACATCATCGAGTAGCAGCACCCGTTTGTTCTGCATGAGCAAAGCATCTTTTTTTTCCAGATACAGTGTTTGAACATGTTGGGTGGTAATGGATCGGTCCTCGATTTGTATG
>CALCNS010000055.1 GCA_937897315.1 uncultured Bacillota bacterium | reverse complement strand
GGTAGCGCGATCCCAGACTTTTTGTCCGTTGACCCAGGTTTGTAAAACACTGCTGCGCAAGGAGAGTGGGTGCCCGTCGTATAAGACGAAGTCGGCATCTTTTCCGACCGCTAAGGAACCGACGCGGTCTTCTATGCCGGTGACTTTTGCACCATTGATGGTTAAAGCACGTAGAGTGGCTTCTTCCGATAGCCCTTCCCGGTATGCTAAAGAACCAGCCAGGCGAATGAGTTCAATGGCCAATACCGAAGCATCAGTGGTTAACGAGAAGCAGACTCCGGCTTTTTCCAAGGCAATGGCTGTTTGGAAACCTTTGGCATGCACTTCTTGTTTGCTGCGCGAACCCATGGTGGGTCCTAAAGTGCAAAGAATATTGCGTTTCGCAATTTCATCTGCAACCAAATGCCCGCTGGTGGTGTGCTCAATGGTGATGATCACTTGAAACTCGTCTGCGATGCGCATAGCGGTGAGAATGTCGTCGGCTCGGTGAGCATGGACTCGACCCGGAATCTCACGGCGCAAGAAGGGAAGTAGGGGCTCCAGTTGCAAGTTGATACTGAAGTCTTTGCCTTCGGCTTCAGCTTTGGCTTTGCTCGCCATATACTCTTTGGCTTTCAATAAAGCATCGCGTAACACAGCAGCAGAACCCATGCGGGTGGTGGGGATGGCACCGGTAGAACCGACTGCGCGTTTGGGATTTTCACCCAACGCAATCTTCACACCCGTGTTACGTTTAATGACCAACTCTTCACGGGTCTTACCATACATTTTAGCGGCAAACCCGGTTCCGGTAATCACTTTACCGCTTCCCGGTAAAATATTGGCACTGGTGACGCCACCGGCCAGGGCATCATCCAAGTGTCGATGACGCGGGTCAAAGTGGTAATAGTAATCGACTTCCGGTGAGCAAGCTTTGCCCAAACTACCACCGGACCCGTTGGCTTCGTAAGCGTCTTCGTCATGATTCCAATCGTGGGCAATTAAGTGACTGTGTGCTTCGACCATGCCAGGCATGATTTGCACTCGCCCAAAATCGAGCAATTCCACATCGGAAGGTAGAGTCAAACGGGGTTCGACAGCCGAGATCTTTCCATCTTCTATTAGGAGGATGCCGTTATGCAACACACCTGCCTGATCTACGGTGTACATGGTTTCCGCGGTAATCGCCAGTCGTTTCATCTTAGCCCCTCCTATCCAGCACAATATTGCCGTCAATAAAAACGGTTTCCACTTTGGTTAAGGTTTCAAAAGGATGCCCACTCCAAATCACCAAATCGGCCCGTTTACCCACTTCTAAACTGCCCATTTGCTCGTCAATTCCCAGGATTTGTGCCGGATACAGCGTAATCGCTTTGAATGCTTATTCCTCGTTCATGCCTTCGCGACAGGCAATGGCTGCTGTAGTCACTAAGTGGTCGATTCCAGTTTGGGGATGTTCGGTTGAAAGAGCAAAGCGTAAGCCTGCCTGAGACAATATGCCAGGGGTTTTGTGCGAAGTGGTTTGGAATAAGCCACGACGGTTCATTAGTATAGGACCGACCATCATCTCGACCTTGGCTTTGACCAATTCTTCCACGCAGAAATATCCCTCACTGACCCGCTGCAGAATGACTCGGAAGCCCCATTCGTTGGCCAATTCCAAAGCATTTTGAATGTCGTGTAGGTAAACCACTTGCATAATAAGGGGAAGTTTTCCTTCCAGCACGTCTACCATGGGTGCCAAGCGATATCCGGCTTCGGGGAGGTCTTTGCCTTCTTTCGCGGCTTTGTCGCGTTTGGCCATGAACTCTTTGGCTTTTTGCAGTTCATTGACCAATTTGGCGACCATCTCGCTGCGATCACGGAATCCTTGACGCGGGTTTCCACCACCGACGAGATTCACGTATAAGCCAAACGGTTCTTTGACCACCATTTTGTCGATGATATTGCTACCGGCGGTATGTATAACAGCACTTTGTCCGGCGACAATCGCCGAAGAACCGGGGCAAACATTCACCGTGGTCACGCCACCCTCGAGAGCATCTTGGAAGGAGAGGTCGGTCGGTAGTATTCCATCGAGAGCTTTTAAGTACGTGCCCATTTTTTCGTGGACTTCATCCTCATCGGCTCCAATGGCACCCACGGTTTCTTCGTGGAGCCCCGGTCTGCCGCAAGCTTCAATCAGTCC
>CALCNS010000054.1 GCA_937897315.1 uncultured Bacillota bacterium | reverse complement strand
AAGCGGCCGGCCAGGATGTTCGGCAATCCGCATTTCAAAGGAATTTGACCTATGCATCTCTTTAGAACATTGCACAGAGGGGCATCTGATTGCCGATTACTTGGCAGAAGCAGGGTTCCCGGCTTGTGTGGGTCCTACTCTTGGTCATCGATCCAAAGTGGAGACACAAAACCTAAGTTTTGATACTCCTTTCGCTTTGTATAAGGCAGGAGTCAAGTTTGCCCTCATCACCGATCATCCTTTTGTTCCGATTCCGTTTTACAATATTGTAGGTGCACTGGCAACTGCCCACGGTCTGCCCGAAGAAGCGGCTCTCAGAGCCATGACGTTATCACCTGCTGAGATTCTTGGTGTGGATCATCGTGTTGGTTCTCTAGAGGTCGGAAAAGATGCCGATTTTGTTATATGGTCGGGTCATCCATTTAAGACACGTTCGCGGGTGCTAAGAACCTATATCAATGGCCAAGTGGTTTATCAAGGATAGAATGTCATTAGAAAACGCTCCCTAATGGGAGCGTTTTCTAATGAGTTCCTTGTCAATTTTCACAAAAAATGATATGATTCATTATATATATTTCTAGTCGAGTCAGGGAGGATATAATATGAGCTACACCGATTTTCGGCAATTGTTTGAAATCCTAAAAGCGAAAGCGAGAATCAAGACAGTGGCCGCGGTATGCCCGGAGGATTTGGCAACATTAGAAGCATTAATTCAGGCCCGTAGAGAACAATGGTGTAATAGCCTTCTCATTGGAGATCGGGAAAAGATAGTATCACTTTTGGAGAAACTCGGAGTTTCATCATGCGAGTTCTCCATGATTCATGCAGAACATGCGAATCAAGCAGCCGAACTAGCCGTGACTGCCGTTCGGGAAGGAAAAGCTGATTTCTTAATGAAAGGGAATCTCGATACCTCCGTTCTCCTCAAGGTCATTGTTCAGCCGGATTCCGGATTACACGACCAACCCCTAATGAGCCATCTGGCTTTTTTTCAAATACCGAATTATCATAAATTGATGGTTCTTACGGACAGTGGTATGGTATTATATCCAACATTGGACCAAAAGAAATGGATCCTGCAGAATGCCATCCATACGTTACAGAAGCTCCAGTATACGGAAATTCGAATCGGCATGTTAGCCGCCGTAGAGAAGGTTCATCCAAAAATGAAAGAGACTGTAGAAGCTGCAGCCATTGTAAATTGGGCAACGAAAGCCTTCCCCTCTTCTGTGATTGTGGAAGGTCCTATCTCTTACGATTTATGGATGAGTCCTGACATTGCCTCCAAGAAGCAATATCAAACGCAGGTATCGGGTAATGGGGATATCATGGTTGTCGACCAGATGGTGACCGGAAACATCCTAGGAAAAGCGTTGATACTCCATGCCGGAGCAAAGATGGCCGGTGTGGTTGTTGGTGCGAAAGTACCCATTGCTCTGAATTCCAGAGGGTCCAGTATGGAGGAAAAGCATCTTGCTCTCATGTTGTCGGCATTATTGGCATAGGAGGTCACTATGAACGACATTTTGGTGATAAATCCAGGCTCCACTGGTACCAAAGTAGCTATCTATGGAGATTCACAAATCTTATACGAAAGAACCATAGAGCACGATTTGAGTGAACTTCATGCACATTCATCTCCACGTGAACAGGCGGACTATCGCAAGGAGACGGTTCTAAACTGGCTCAATGAACTGGCGTATCCCTGGA
>CALCNS010000053.1 GCA_937897315.1 uncultured Bacillota bacterium | reverse complement strand
CAGAGTTGTTGCAATCTCTGATCCGCTCTACCCGCTTGAAGGTTCAAATTGGTGGTGGCTTTCGAACCATAAACGAGATTGAACGCGCGCTGGATTTTGGTGCTTTTCGAGTGGTGTTGGGTACTGCTGCTCTAGAGAATTCAACACTGCTTTCCGAGGTGCTCAATCGGTTTGGTCCACGAATCACCGTGGCGATGGATGTGCTTCAAGAGCAAATCATGGTAAAAGGTTGGACGACTACAGGGCTGGGTAATCCGGAGGTTTGGTTACAACAGCTAAAAGAGAAAGGCGTAGAAAGCGTACTGTGTAGCGACATCTCACGGGATGGTTTAATGCAAGGGTCCAATCTGCATATGTATCGACGCTATTCTACGATTTTTCCGGGAGGAATCATCGCTAGTGGTGGAATACATCATTTAGAAGAAGTGCGAACTCTACTTTCACTGCCTCTAGAAGGAATGATCATCGGCAAAGCGCTTTACGACGGACACATAAACTTAAGTGACATCGTAAAACTGCAAAAGGAGGTTCGCTCATGCTAGCAAAAAGAATCATTCCCTGTCTCGATATTCGAGATGGAAAGGTTGTCAAGGGCGTCCAATTTCAACAAATCAAAGAGATGGGAGACCCGGTTGTTCTTGCCGAAGCGTATGCCTTACAAGGTGCAGACGAATTGGTGTTCTATGATATTACTGCATCCATAGAAAACCGTTTTTTATTTATCGATGTACTAAAAAAGGTGGCCTCTACCCTTTTTATCCCATTGACTGTAGGTGGAGGCATTCGTAGTGTTGAGGACTTTCGCCTAGTATTACAAGCCGGAGCTGACAAAGTGAGTGTCAATAGTGCTGCGATTACAGATCCCCAGATCTTGCGTGAAGCGGCTCTTCGTTATGGGAATCAATGTGTGGTTTTGTCGGTCGATGTGGCAAAGGTAGGGACTTCTTATCATGTGTTTCGTCAAGGTGGGCAAGTCGATACGGGGATAGATGCCTTAAGCTGGATCCAGCGAGGAGTTGCTTTAGGTGCGGGAGAGGTGGTCGTCAACACCATCGATACCGATGGTTGTCAGAGTGGATATGCGTTGGAGTTTCTCAAACAAGTCTGCGAAACCATTTCAGTCCCTGTTGTGGCTTCCGGTGGAGCGGGGTCACTGATGGATTTTATCGATTTGTTTGAAAAAATTCCTACGATAGATGCTGCATTGGCCGCTTCGGTATTTCATACCGGTGCTCTTTCTGTGGAAGAAATTAAAAACGCTTTAGCGAATCAAGGGATTAGGGTAAGAAGAAAGGGGTATTAACATGCAAGCATTACACTGGGATGCACAAGGATTGTTACCTGCTATTGTCCAAGATGCCGAAACCGGCGAAGTATTAACATTGGCTTATATGAACCAAGAAAGTCTTGACATCTCTTTACGGGAGGGTTATACATGTTTCTGGTCACGCTCCCGTCAAGAATTATGGCGTAAGGGAGATTCTTCAGGAAATCGTCAGCAGATTATCTCCATCGTCGCCGATTGTGATCGAGATGCCCTTGTTGTCAAAGTTCGAGTGCAAGGTCCGGCCTGTCACACCGGCGCGGTAAGTTGCTTTCACAATCTGATTGTAGAATTACATCAGTCCCCTTTGTTCTCTCTGCAAAAACTATATGCACTCATCCAACAGCGAAAAGTCGACCTTCCCATTGGTTCTTATACCACTACCTTATTTCAAAAAGGACTCGACCAAATCTTGAAAAAAATTGGAGAAGAAGCCGGGGAAGTGCTCATTGCTGCGAAAAATCACAGCAAACCAGAAACCGTTTGGGAGATAGCCGATTTAACCTATCATGTTCTGGTGCTCATGGCAGAAGTGGGGATTAAGCCGGAAGAGGTACTCATGGAATTGGCACAGAGGCAAAAAATTGACAAATCCAGTCAAGCGTGATATTCTACAGAAAACATATTCGGGGGAGCTTGTAATGCAGGCTGAGAGGAAGTTCTCAAACTTCGACCCTTTAACCTGATGTGGGTAATGCCACCGTAGGGAGTAAGGAATACTTGCTTATGCGCGGAGAATGCCCAAAGGGCATTCTCTTTTTGTATTCCCCGAAAGAAAGAAGGTAGAAATGGAAGAGAAGAAAACGTCTACTTGGTCTCATGGGCTGCTTTGGTTTGGAGCAGCCGTCTCTTTAGCAGAAATCATGACCGGTGTTCTATTTGCTCCCTTGGGATTAGGAAAAGGATTCCTAGCTATTATCCTTGGTCATTTATTGGGTTGTCTGTTACTCTTCTTCACTGGCTTAATCGGGGGTCAAACCAGAAAAAGCTCCATGGAAACGGCGAAGATGTCTTTCGGAGAGAAGGGTTCTTGTTTGTTCTCTATGCTGAATGTCATCCAACTTCTTGGTTGGTCTGCTGTCATGATTCACAGTGGAGCTTCGGCGGCACAATCTTTATTTCCTAGCGGAAGTCTAGCCATCTGGTCCATTGTCATCGGGGCATTCATCTTACTATGGATCGTGATGGGGGTAACCCATTGGGGTAAGATCAACGTGGTCGCCATGAGCTTACTTTTTCTGCTGACTCTTGTCTTGAGCGCAGTGGTATTTCAGCCCCAGCCTTCTTCCTCCACTTTGGGGACCTTGTCTTTTGGACTAGCAGTCGAGTTATCCATCGCGATGCCGTTATCTTGGCTACCATTAATATCCGATTATACGCGCTCTGCCAAGAACCCCAAATCAGCTTCCGCCATGAGTGCACTGACCTACTTCTTTACCAGCTCATGGATGTATGCAATTGGATTAGGTGCGGCTGTATTTACCGGTGAAAGTAACGTCATGTTGATTCTACTCCAGCTGGGCATGGGGGCTCTTGCTCTCGGCATTGTTTTATTATCTACCGTCACAACCACGTTCTTAGATGTATACTCTGCCGGTGTCAGTGCCGAAAGTGTGAGTCCCAAAATCAAAGGGAAAACCATTGCTGTGCTCACTGGCCTTTTTGGCACCTTATTAGCAATGGCTTCTCCAGTGAATCAATTAGAAGTGTTTCTGTACTTTATTGGTTCCGTATTTGCTCCCATGATTGCGATACAGATTACGGACTATTATTTTCTCAAAAACAATTACGAAAGCAAATCATACTCCCTGTTGGGTATCTTTTGTTGGCTTATCGGCTTTTTGACATATCGCTTTGCATTGCACACAGTAACACCATTAGGCACCACTCTTCCTGTGATGCTTTTCACTGCAGTTCTTTATGTGTGGATGACAAGATTCAGTAGGAGGTATCTTCATGTTTAAAGAGATGTTGGAGAATGTTCGCACCCAAAGCCCCTTGGTTCATAACATAACAAATTATGTTACGGTAAACGATGTCGCGAATATGCTGCTGGCTTGCGGTGCATCTCCCATTATGGCGGATGATATCGATGAAGTAGAGGAAATTACAACGATTTGTGGTGGGTTATGCCTTAACATTGGTACGCTGAACGGACGTACCATTCCTGCTATGTTTGCCGCGGCAAAAAAGGCCACAGCATTGGGTCATCCGGTTCTACTAGATCCAGTGGGTGCAGGAGCATCCGCGTTGAGAACGTCTACTGCACTTGACTTGATCAACGAAATTCCATTCACAGCAATCCGAGGAAATAGCTCCGAGATTCGGACCCTCCTTTTGGGTTCGGGCAATACTCGGGGAGTCGATGTCGATTTGTCTGACGTCATATCGGCAGATTCGTTGGACAAAACAATTCAAATAGCACAGAAGTTAAGCCAAAAAACAGGGGCTATTGTTGCGGTGACCGGTCCTATCGATGTGGTAGCAGACTCCTCTCAAGCCTTTTGCATCCGGAACGGGCATCCCCTCATGGGCCGAGTTACCGGTAGCGGTTGCCAACTTTCTGCGCTAATCACAGCGTATTTAGCTGCAAACCCTGCTCATCCGCTCCTCGCTGTCGCTGCGGGAGTCACCGCCATGGGACTCTGTGGTGAAATTGCTTTTGCAAAACTACAATCGGAGGAAGGCAACTCCACGTATCGTCATCGTATCATCGACACTATGTTTCATTTAACCGGAACCGACTTGGAGGAGGGGGCTCAGTATGAAATTAGACGTTAATTCGCTCGTTTTCTATGCAGTGAGCGATTCCAGCTGGACGAAGGAATCCACCTTACTACAACAAGTTCATGCCGCCATACACGGTGGAATCACGTGCTTACAATATCGCGATAAGGATCTTGCAGATCATGACTTTCTTATGGAAGCCCTGAAGATACAGCAGTTGTGTCAAAAACATCAAATTCCTTTTATCATCAATGATCGGGTCTCTGTTGCCATGCAATGCCAAGCCGATGGTGTCCACATCGGTCAAAACGACTTGCCTGTTGCGATGGTCCGGCAAATGATTGGACCACAAAAAATACTAGGAGTCTCTGTTCAAACTGTGGAGCAAGCTCGAGAAGCAGAAGCCAACGGAGCGGATTATTTAGGAGTAGGAGCCGTCTTCGCTACCTCCACCAGAAAGGATGCCGAAATGGTTTCCTTTGAGACCTTACAAGAAATCTGCAAGGCAACCTCACTGCCGGTAGTAGCGATTGGGGGGATTACGGCAAGGAATCTATCTCTATTGGCAGGTAGTGGTATCGCAGGTGTGGCTCTGGTTTCTGCCATCTTTGCGGCTCAGAATATTGAGAAAGAATGCCGAAATCTGAAAGAAGATATACTCCTCATGCTGCAAATGGGTACAATTCGCAAAGTACTAACCATCGCCGGTTCAGACTGCTCCGGAGGGGCAGGAATTCAAGCCGATATCAAGACCATAACGGCTCATAAACTGTATGCGATGAGTGTTATTACTGCATTAACCGCCCAAAATACAACCGGTGTGTTTGGGGTGTTGGATGTGCCTGCTGACTTTGTGGCACAACAGCTCGATTGTGTCTTTCAAGATATCATACCGGATGCGATAAAGATTGGGATGGTCTCCAACGCTTCCACCATAAAGTGCATTGCCAATAAACTGCTTTGTTATGGTTACAAATTTTTGGTGGTAGATCCGGTTATGGTCTCCACCAGTGGAAACCGTTTGATTTCAGATGATGCTCTGCTTGCTTTAACCGAAACGCTCTTACCTCTGGCGCATCTCATCACACCCAATATTCCGGAAGCAGAAGTTTTGACCGGTATGAACATAAAGAATCGCACCGACATGCAAAAAGCTGGACATGTATTGAAAGAACGATACCCCGCCGACATATTAATCAAAGGGGGTCATATGGTCAGTGAAGCGACCGACTTACTGATTACAAATACCGGTCCTCGCTGGTTTCCAACGGAACGAATTGCCACAATAAACACACATGGAACCGGTTGCACCTTGTCCTCCGCGATTGCTTGTCATTTGGCTTTGGGTCAAAGTATGGAAAACAGCATTGCTGCAGCAAAAGAGTACATCACCGGTGCCTTAGCATCAAAACTGAATTTGGGCAAAGGACGAGGTCCACTGAATCACACATACCGTATCTTCTAATCGCCCTCGATGTTACATAATCTCTTTATAAAAGAAGGTAAAGCATCACGCGTGTGGAATTAAAAATACCAGAAAATCTCAACGGTGCAGAAAGAAGGCGATACAATGAAAGTAAAAGATAAGATTTTATTCTATGTGATACCACTGATCATTGTATTTGCCTTATTCATGAACCTTGCTTTTAGCTTCTTCTTTGGAAGATTTATCATGCTTCAAGAGGGAGTCCAAACCCGTACAGCGGTTGCCGGAGTTTCCACCTATATACAAGAGAGATTTGCGAAAAGCCAGGGAACTGCTCGTGATTGGGGTCATTGGGATGACACCTATGATTTTGTAGAGACACTTCATGAAGATTACATCAAGTATAATCTAGATGAAAGCACGTTTGAGAATCTCAATATCAATTTCATGATTTTTACGAATCAGTATGATGAGATTGTGTATCAGCTATACTATTCTACTGAGGAGCATAAGTTTGTTTCGTTTCCCAGTACCTTCGAGTTAACCGACCATCACCTTAGTTTGCTCAAACTTGAGGGGGATGTTTCTAGCATTCTGCAATTGGGAGAATCTTTTTATTACGTCTCATCCACGGAAATCACCGAATCGATTTCTCAAGACAACCCCAAAGGGCGGTTCATCATCGGTAGAGAGTTTATCAGTTCCAGTGTGGAAGACTTGGAAAGAATGACTGGATGGAAGTATCGTTTCGTGAGTGCTTTACAAGATGATTCCATACAAGAGCCCATGGATTCTGTGAGTG
Organism: uncultured Bacillota bacterium; assembly: GCA_937897315.1. GTDB lineage: Bacteria > Bacillota > JAAYKD01 > JAAYKD01 > JAAYKD01 > CALCNS01. The sequence continues at coordinate 536 of CALCNS010000053.1, read as the reverse complement.
TAATCCATCAGACGTATTCTTCCGACAAAAAAAATATTCAATTTCGATTGCTTGTTCGAAATCCCTATCTTCTAAAAGACTCCATACTCATCGATTTTGAAATGCCCCGTACACTGTATATGTCCTCAACGGAGAGCACAATTGGTTTTGCCCTTTTGAACTTGCTCTTATTTGCCCTAGCTGCTATGTTTTTAGTGACTGCACTCACTCGTTTTTTAACAAAACCGTTTGATGATTTGCTACAAGACGTTTCGCTGATTGATACCAGTAAAGGGAAGTATACAAAGTTGGCTGAAGCAGGTGGTCAGGAGTTCTTCTTTTTAAGAAAATCCATTAATACTCTATTAAGAAAGATTGAAGACCACCAAGAGAGAATCACCTTCATGGCGATGCATGATTCATTGACAGGGACACCCAATCGTACTCTGTTTAATGAATTACTCCATCAGGAAATCGAGTCTGCAAAAGTAACGAAGCAAATCTTTGGTGTCGTTTTTATCGATCTTGACGAATTCAAAGCCGTCAACGACATCCTT
>CALCNS010000052.1 GCA_937897315.1 uncultured Bacillota bacterium | reverse complement strand
TTTCATAATCTTAGCCCACAATCTGCGAGCTGCGCGGAATTTGGCTACTTCTTCAAACAAATCATTGTGTGCATTAAAGAAAAAGGATAAGCGTGGAGCAAAGTCATCCACGTTTAAGCCAGCTTTGATGGCGGCCTCTACATAAGCAATTCCATCCGCTAACGTAAAGGCAATCTCTTGGGCTGCCGTCGATCCAGCTTCACGTATGTGATAGCCAGAAATGCTTATGGTATTCCATTCCGGCACTTCTTTCGAGCAATATTCAAATATATTGGTAATCAATCTCATAGAAGGTTTTGGTGGGAAAATATAGGTTCCACGCGCGATATATTCCTTGAGAATATCGTTTTGAATGGTTCCGTTTAATTTATCGGCAGATACCCCTTGCTTTTCAGCAACCGCAATATACATAGCTAATAAAACAGCTGCAGGAGCATTGATCGTCATGGAAGTACTGACTTTATCTAAAGGAATACCATCAAATAAGATCTCCATGTCCGCTAAGGAGTCTATTGCAACACCCACTTTGCCAACTTCGCCTTGAGACAAGGGATGATCCGAATCGTATCCGATTTGAGTGGGTAAATCAAAAGCGACCGATAAACCGGTTTGACCCTGTTGCAGCAAATATTTATATCGTTCGTTCGATTCTTCCGCGGAAGCAAACCCAGCATATTGACGCATGGTCCAGAAACGGCCTCGGTACATCGTAGGTTGGACCCCACGTGTAAAGGGATATTCGCCAGGTAGATTTAAATCTTGATTGTAATCAAGATTCTCAATGTCTAAAGGAGAATACACTCGTTTGACTTCATACCCTGATGTGCTTAAAAAAGGAGTCTTTCGTTCAGGAAAACGTGAAATGGTCTTGGATACGACACCCTTTTCCCACTTATCAACACTTTGGCGTATTTCTTCCCGATCATTTTTCATACATAATCTCCTCCGATTCCTAATGAGTTGTTGAAATAACGTAAGCTACCCTCCCGGAAACCGGGAGGGTATTCATTACTGCAAAGGACTGGGAATGAACTCCTTTTCCTAAGCAGCAATGATTGGTTTGGTTAAGAAATGAACTTACTCACAGCTTGTGCCCCAGCTTCCAAAGCTTTCTTATTGAGCGCTTCAGTACCTTTTGGTACTCGGTCCAATACGGCTTGTTCTAACGAAGCATAACTGACACAGTTGGTTAATTTCTGTAAAGCACCTAGTGTAACAATGTTTGCTACAACAGGACGTAGTTGAGTTCGTGCAATCTCCATGACAGGAATCTGATATACGGTATACTCCGCATCAATATCCGCTTCAATGGATTCATCTAAAATTACAATAGAATCTGCATGGACTCCCGCTTTATATTTATCATAGGAATCTTGAGTCAAAGAAACCAAAATATTCGGACTAGTGACTTTGGGATAATTAATCTCATGAGTGGATATAATAACTTCCGCTTTCGAGGAACCTCCACGAGCTTCGGGACCATAGGACTGGCTCTGTAAGGCATTGAGCCCATCATAAAGAGCTGCTTCCGCCAAAATAATCCCCGCTGTAATAATACCCTGACCACCAGAACCGCTTAATCTAATCTCTGTTTGCTTTTTCATTACTTCTTACCCTCCGCACCAGCAATCACTTTTGCATATGCTTCACAATACTCCATTGCGGGTTTGTTATACAGTTCACCAATGGTGAACTTGCCAACCATTTCTTCCTCACTCATTTTTTCTGCAGCTTTCAAAGGAACAGCATGGTCTTTTTGCCAATTTAGCATTTCTACCGGTCCGCCAATTTTGTTCTTTCTACCGAAATATGTTGGGCAGTGAGTTACTGCCTCTACTAATGAAAAACCCTTATTCTGGAGTGCTTTCTTGATGTAATCGCGAAGTTGATTGGTGTGATACGTGGTGGTACGTGCGACATAGGTAGCTCCGGCAGCTTGACCTAATGCGCATAAATCAAAGGATCGGTCTATGTTCCCATAGGGTGATGTGGTAGCAAGGCTTCCTGTTGGGGTTAACGGTGAATATTGCCCACTGGTCATACCATAGATGGAGTTGTTAAAAACAATGGTTGTAATGTCTATATTGCGTCGACAAGCATGAATCAAGTGATTTCCGCCAATCGCTGCACTGTCACCATCACCGGTTAAAACAATGACTTTCAATTCGGGATTCGCATACTTAACACCAGTAGCAAAAGCTAAGGCGCGTCCATGGGTAGTGTGAAGGGTGCAAAAATCTAAATATCCTGGTGCACGAGAGGAACAACCTATACCTGAAACCACAACAATTTTATCTTGATCCAATCCCAACTCCTGAATGGCTCTGAGAACCTGAGAAGTGATAATGCCATTTCCGCACCCGGGGCACCAAATATGTGGCATTTTGTTGATGCGAAGTAGTTCTCGTCCGTTACTCATGGCTATACCCCCTCAATCTGGTCAAGAATCTCTTGTGGAGTTAATGGTTCACCATCCACACGATTGACCTTTTCTATATCCTGTTTTAAGATACGTTCCACTTCTGTAGCCATTTGTCCCAAATTCATTTCGGCAACGATAACACGTTTCCCTGTTGCGACTTTCTTCAATTCATCGCCTGGGAATGGCCAAATCGTAACAGGACGGAACAATCCAATTTTCAGACCCTTTTCTCTTGCCATCTCCATAGCGGCTTTCGCCGAGCGAGCTGTACCGCCGTAGGCGACTACAATGACATCGGCATCCTCGCATTGTAAGGATTCCCATTGGAGAATGTCTTTTAAATTCATCTCGATCTTCGTGGTCAAGCGACGTAACTTATAATCGATTTCTTTGGGTTTGCTTGTA
>CALCNS010000051.1 GCA_937897315.1 uncultured Bacillota bacterium | reverse complement strand
TATACGGCATTTTTTTAGCCTTGTCAACCACTAAGAAATAGAAGAAAAACCATAAAAACAAAGATGTTTATAAAGAAATGTAATAAAATGTGTTGGTGGACCTTAGTTACAAATTTCACGATAAAAATTGGGAATAATTGTCGAAAAAAACGTCACTTAGTTAAAATTCGCACGAACACTACTTCCTTTTGTAACCATTTTCCCGGCTTCTGTAGATTGGCTGATACAAGTCCCCGTGCCGGTTGTGACCAAAACCAAATTCATTTGTTGGGTTACCGAAACGCATTCGACCAGTGATTTACCGACTAAATTCGGCATGGCAATTTGGTTGGATTCTGGAGTCGTAGGTTCGGACAAATAGAAATGCAAAACCTGCCCAGAAGAGAACTCGCTGCCGGAAGCGGGGTATTGTGCTGCTACTTGGCTACCATAGCCAAAAACTTGAATTTTTGTTTCTTCTTTGAGGTCTTTCTTTACATCTTCCCATAATCTACCGCGATACTCCGGTAACACCGATGGTGAGGTGGTGCTGATTTCCGCTTGAGTCAGTTCATTGGGTAAATATCCCGAAATCTTTAGTATTTCTTCTGCTATGCGCTTAAAGGCTGGAGCGGCCGTTTGCCCACCGTAGTACCCATTGGGACCGTGTGGATTGTCTAAATAAATATAGATACTGTATTTTGGTTGATCCGAGGGGGCAAATCCAATAGTAGAAGCAATGTATTTGTCTTCATAATATCTTCCGGTCTCAGGGTTAAATTTGTTGGCGGTGCCTGTTTTGCCGGCCAAGGTGAATAATTTCGAAGCGCCATTGGAACCGGGAGCATTGATTACATATTCTAAGATTTCTCGCATACGGCGCATGGTTTCTTCGGAAGCCACTGTCCGAATTTCTTCCATTGGGGTAGGTGTTTCCGTTTGTGATGTGTCTATGGTGGCTTTCACCAAGCGTGGTTTTAGTAAATGTCCGCCGTTGACAATGGCATTGATGGCATTCAGCTGTTGCAGTGGGGTAACAGAAGGCCCCTGACCAAATGCATTGGTAAAGATCTCTATGTCTTTAATTTGTGTGGGATCAAAAAGCAATCCTAGTGATTCACCGGGGTAATCGATTCCGGTTTGTTCACCAAAGCCCATAAGCTGTTGAAAGGCGATTAAGCGGTCAGCTCCTAAGCGCAGACCCAATTGCCCTAAGACCACGTTGCTGGAGTTGCGCATGGCATCCAACAAGGATACTACACCATGGTCAGCTCCTTTATCCCAGTTCCATATCTTATCTGCACCAATTTGATAATATCCGGGGTCTTGAAACATTTCGTTCTCCGAGGCAATGCCTTCATGTAAGGCCGCCAGACAGGTAATGATTTTGAACGTGGATCCGGGTTCAAAGGCTTCTGAAACCAAAGGATTCACCCATAACTCGGGGTCGCTTTCTGCAAATTCATTGGGGTTATAATTTGGAATGGCAGCCATGGCCAGAATTTCCCCAGTATAAGGATCCATAATCAGAGCCCCACCGGAGTCGGCTAAATTGGTCTTAACGGCTGAGCTCAATTCGCGTTCCAAAATCGTTTGCAATTGCTCATCGATGGTTAGGACTAGGCTGGTCCCATTCACCGGTTCTTCCACCTTTGAATCATACAAGGGCATTGCACTACCATCACTGCTTCGCATGGCCTTCATTTTCCCCGCTTGACCATAAAGCAGCTCATCATACCAATACTCTAAACCCGCTAACCCATGGATATCAATTCCGACGAACCCCATAAAGGTTGAAGCAAATTGGTTGAGTGGGTAATAACGCTTCGGTTCATATAGAAAAGAAATGCCTTGCAAGCGCAAGATTCGAATTTGTTCGGCTTGCTCTGCTGTAATCTGCCTCGCCAAATACAATGTGTTTTTTTCTGAAGTGATAATATCCCAAACACTCTTCCAACTCATGTCTAATATGGTAGAAAGTTTTGCTGCCAAGGTTTCTAAACTGGTAAAGCGCTCAATACTTTTGTCTTTTTCATAATCGGAAAATACTTCTAAGTCTTTCAAGAGAGAGGGGATCACCATCACCGTTTCTGCTTGGGTGCTCACAGCCAAAGGCTTGCCGTTCCTGTCGTATATGTTTCCACGCAAAGGATTCAGGGGCTCTACTTGTTCGCGTGTGGCTAGTGCTTCAGCCCGTAAAATGCTGCCACTATGTTCTGTGGGAGCGAAATTAATCCAAGCAACTCGAACAATGAGAGCAGCATACATAAGAACGAACAGTCCCAAAAACCATTTGCTACGAAAATAGCTCATACGTTTCATCGAAGTAGCGCGGGTCCCCCAAAAGGACGTCCTAAGGAATCGTTTAAAAGGAGATAGAGCGGGGGCTTTTTTGGGAGAGGACATCTTTCTCAACTCCTTTTTCCTTCATCAGGTTAATCGAGGATTTTAAATCCTTCAAACAACGGTTCAACTATCAAACCACCTACAGAACCATCCCTTAATATGCCAAACCGAATCTTGTTGGCAGCATCCTTCAAGTAACTCGAGCTGATGCCATGATAAATCGATTGGTAAGCCTCGAGGAATGCTGCATATTCATCACAAAGACCGACCAAATTACCCATAATTGGCATACCTTGGTTCGGTGGCTGTTTCAATAAAGCTAAGAAATCCTCGTTTGTATAACAGGAAGGTTCGGCATCTGAATGGTCGACGCAAATAACGCGGTCTTCAAACTCGTGATTGGTAAAGGCCATCAGTTCATCTTTGAAGCGGTATTCCGACATGAGAGGAAATAGTTCTTCCCGAACAATGCTATCTTCAATTTGCTTGACGATTTCCGGCAGATTTGCCGTCGCACGTTTTACGGGAGATACAATGTCGCGGATGACGCTCTCCGGTAAGTCGTGGAACAACGCTCCGAAAAAGTTGGCATATAAAAGTTGTTTGGGGTTCTGGAAGAGAGAATATTCGGGTAATTGTCGCGTGAGCAAAAGCGCAAAGGAAGCAACCAGCATGGAGTGCCCCAACACAGAAGTACGTGGTATGCGTTGTGTATGACTCCAGCGAATCTGAAATCGTAGTTGCTCCAGCCGTAACAATAATTCATATAGACGCTGTTTGGTTACCAACATTCCCATGCCTTTCAAGTGTAGGTGGTTTTGCATTTCGGCATTTAATTCTTTTTCTATGGAGCTGAGTTGAGGAGAGGGAACATTAACCAGTTTGATCAGCTCAAATTCTCGGAAGGTGGCATAATCATGAGCTGCCGACAAAATGGACGTTTCCAAAGGCCCCATCTGGGAATGCCCGAGCAAATAATCGGAGAAGCGCAGATATAGTTCCGGATCAAGCTCTTGCATGGTCGCTTTGTATTGATCGAGGATCCATAGGTTCAGTCTCTCGAACTCTTCCGGATACTGATTGCGAATGCGGTGATGCACACTGGATTTAATATCCGATAAGGCAATACGTTTTAACAAATCGAAGAACCCCGCAAAGATGATGGACTCCCAATCTAAGTGAAGCTCCCTGCCGTTTTGTGCTTGAGCTTCGATTTCTACATGACCGATCAGGTAGGCGGTCATCATTTTTAACCCGGCCTTGTCCATTTCGGTGAGTTCTACCGGGCGGGCCATATCGTTCCAGCGTTGTATGGAAAACCCATTGAACAACTTTAGTGCAAAATCTTTTGTTAACACCGGCAATCCCTCCTTATTTTTATCTTCATCATACACGAAATCGACTATAAAATCAATGAAAACACCATAAAAAGGAATGTGTTAAGGACATAACGAATATATTATCATTCCAAATAATAAGGAGGAGTTCTTGTGAAAACGATTAAAGTCTATGGTAGCAGTTTCTGACCAGGCTGTGCAACGGCGAAAGAGGTACTTTCCCAGCACAATATTGCGTATGACTATGTCAACATTACTTCCGGTATGAAAGAGTTAAAGGAATATCTGGTTTTGCGAGACACCTTGGATCTATACAAAGACGTTCGCGGCAAAGCCACGGTTGGCATTCCCATGCTGGCTGTGACCGAAGACGGAATCACCCATTACTATAGAGGTGTACCAGAAGATCTATCTTTATTGAAGTAACATATAAGAAAGGAAATGAGCCATGCCGGAGAGGATTAGTACATGCCGACACACCTCAAAAGAACATCAGGGACTGCCTCCGCCGGCAGAGAATCTACCTGGCAATCAGGCCCAACAATTAGCAGGGTTGTTCAAAACACTGGGAGATCCCACCCGAATACGGATTCTCTACTTGCTGACGCAACGAGAACACTGTGTTTGTGAGTTGGCGGAAAATAGCGAAGTGAGCTTATCGGCGATATCTCATCAACTGCGTTTGCTTAAAGCCAATCGGTTAATTAAAAGTAGACGTGAGGGAAGAAACGTATATTACTCATTGGATGATGAACATGTCGACGCTTTGTTTCGCCAAGGATTAGCACATGTGAAACATGCTGAGTAAATTTGATTGATTCTCGTATGCTATTTAACGATTATTATAGATATATGATGAAATTACCTAACAAATGGCTCAGATAATTGTATATGAGTAGAAAAATTTATATTGATATTTTATGAAACATGGCAAAGCATTCATTCGAAAAAGGCTGATATTTGGCTGTATAACGAATGATTGCTTTGTTTTTTACTAGATTGTAGTAGTACATCTCCTAAAATAAATCTATAATACCTTGTGTGAAGAAATGATACACGAGAAAAAATTATTAAAATTGCTCATTGTATTAGAATTTACTTGACCATTCGTCAAAATAATAGCAAATAACAAGTAATTCTTGTTAAAATGTAGAAAAAAAGTGCTTTGAAGAGATGTGGATTTTTTTATTTATCTTCTTACACAACACACTTCTGGTAGTTTTGGTAGAAGTAACCATCTTTTCGGTCTAAAAGAACAGGGATTTCTCTTGACAAGTTACGAAATGATTGTTAAACTACCTATGGTTCCAAAGAATCTTGTCGGTTTATTCATTTCTTTTTTCCCAATTATACGTTATTCATTCGTGTTTTGCAGAAGGGGGGACTGTGGTCAACAAAACCAAGGAAATCGTCTTTATTGTCATTTTTTTACTCGCCGTCAAGAATTCTGGAAATCATCAACAAGATTGATATCAATGTAGGAGGTGCAAATTCATGACTCCCTTTATGAAGACTATCTCGGATGCGATTAAA
>CALCNS010000050.1 GCA_937897315.1 uncultured Bacillota bacterium | reverse complement strand
TAATGTTGTTTTACCTCATCGGCGAGTTGTTCCAGGATTTTGCGGTGAATCGGTCTCGACGTTCCATACGAGCGCTCATGGACATTCGACCGGACTATGCGAACGTGCAAGTGGGTGAGAGTTGGAGAAGAGTTTCTCCCGAAGAGGTTCGCGTAGGGGACATCATTATGGTGAAGCCCGGAGAAAAAATTCCGCTGGACGGCAAGGTCGTCTCTGGCAGTTCCAGTGTGGATACCTCTGCCTTAACCGGAGAATCGTTACCTCGTGATATTGAAGTGGGCAGCGATGCATTGAGCGGATTTATTAATCAGAGTGGTGTGTTAACCATAGAAGTTAGTAAAACCTTTGGCGAGTCGACGGTGGCGAAGATCTTAGACTTGGTGCAGAATGCAGGTAGTCGCAAAGCGCAAACCGAGCACTTCATTTCCAAGTTTGCCCGCTACTATACCCCGGCCGTGGTATTTGGAGCACTCGCGGTGGCTGTGATTCCGCCTTTGGTGATTCCTGGTGCCTTGTTCTCCGATTGGATATACCGTGCCTTAATTTTCTTGGTGATTTCATGTCCGTGCGCGTTGGTGATTTCTATCCCCTTAAGCTTTTTTGGAGGGATTGGCGGGGCTTCCAAACGGGGGATTTTGGTCAAGGGAAGCAACTACTTAGAAGCATTGAACGATGTTGACACCGTCATTTTTGACAAAACCGGCACCTTAACCAAAGGGGTTTTCCAAGTCACGAGCATTGAACCGGTAGGTAGGAGCTCGGATGAGTTGCTGGAGCTTGCAGCGCTGACTGAAAGCTACTCCACCCACCCCATTGCGGTTTCGATTGGCAAAGCCTACGGCAAGCTGATTGAGTCAAATCGGGTTAGCGAAGTGGTGGAGATTGCCGGGCAAGGGATCTCTGCTGTGGTAGATGGGCAAGCGGTCTTGGCCGGGAATGGTCGCTTAATGGAGCAGTACGAGGTTGAATTTGCGCCGGTCGCTTCGCTGGGCACGGTGGTGCACTTGGCCGTAGAAGGTGTATATGCCGGATACTTGGTGATTTCCGATGAAGTGAAGAAGGATGCGGCAGAAGGGATTGCGGCTTTGAAACAAGCCGGAGTTCGCAAAATTGCGATGTTGACCGGGGATACCAAAGCGGTGGGAGAGGAAATTGGACGTAGCTTGGGTATCTCGGAGGTACATGCGGAGTTGTTGCCGGCAGATAAAGTAGAAAAACTAGAACAGCTCGACGCCCAAAAGGGCAAAAAGGGTAAGTTGGTGTTTGTAGGAGATGGAATCAACGATGCACCTGTTTTGGCCAGAGCCGATATTGGCATTGCCATGGGAGGGCTCGGTTCCGACGCCGCCATTGAAGCCGCCGATATCGTGATTATGACGGATGAGCCTTCGAAAATCGCGACGGCCATAAAGATTGCCAAAAAGACTAGGGTGATTGTGGTGCAGAACATCGCTTTTGCTTTGGGTGTGAAGGGATTGTTCTTATTGTTAGGGGCTTCCGGGCATGCAACCATGTGGGAAGCTGTGTTTGCCGATGTGGGTGTGGCGGTCATTGCCATTTTAAATGCCACTCGTGTGATGAATACGAAAAATTTATAGAAGTAAAAAAACATCCTCTACCTACGATTCGGGTAGAGGATGTTGGATTGTACAAAGGGGCGTTTAGGCTATCTGGTTTTTAGTAAGCGACTAGCACTCCGTTCCCCATGGTGTAAAAGCTGGTTAGGGCTTGGCAGGTCATAATGGTAATGTCTTTTATGCCACATTGAGCGGCGATCATGGCTTTGGCTTGCAGGGCCATCTCTTCGTTATTGGAATGCGAAATGACGACAGAACGCGTACCAATATTGGGAGTTTCTTTCATGTAGTCGACCATGGCCTGGATGGTTTTTTCAACGCCACGGATTTTCTTAATTATGCTGATTTCTCCTTCGGGGGTGTTGATGGCGACAACACGAATGCCCAAGTGACCGGCTAGCATGCCGGCAAAGGCGTTCATTCGGCCCGATTTAATTAGGTTGTCGTAACTGGCCATGGTAAATACCAGGCGCAGAGTTTTATTATAAGCGTCCAGTTGTTGGGCGGCTTCGTCAAAAGGTAGGTCGGCTCTGATCAGTTCGGCTGCTTTGCGGGCTAGTAAGACCATAACACCGGCAGTGGCTTTGGAATCGACCACATGGATGCGCTTTTCGGGGAAGTCGTCCATGACTTGGCTGCGGGCTAGCATGGCACTTTGGTAGGTGGCACTTAGAGCACCGGTCATGGTGATGCAAAGTGTATAATCGGCTTCGCGGAAGGCACGAGCAAAGTCTTCCGGTGAAGGGCAGGCACTGGAGGAAGCCTTTTTCTCTGCTTTCATATCGGCTATCATGGCCTTGAGGTCTACGCCTTCACGATCGACATACTCTTTTTCTCCGATGACAATGCGTAAAGGTGCTGTGCTAAAGGGAACCTCCAATAGGGACCCATGTTCAGCCAGCATGTCGCTGCTGCTATCGGTAACGATACTCCACTTCATAGTTCTGTTCTCCTTTACGATGTTATCTGGTTTCGTGAATCATTTTATATCATATGATGTACTATGTCAAGAAAAGTTTCATCTTGACGAGTGGTTCCAAATGTTTTATAGTACCTATGAGGTGATCATGTTGCCCACAGAAGCATTCAATGAAAAGATACTGGCCTTTCATTTGCCGCGCTTTGCCGAAATTCCCGACATTGATTTATATATGGACCAACTGCTCTTTTATATTGAGCGGGTGTTTCAGCCGTTGGAAGGTGGCTCAAAAGAAAAAATTTTGACCACAGCTATGGTGAATAACTATGTGAAGCAAAAGCTCATTGCACCACCGGTGCGGAAGCGTTACAGTCGCGAGCACATCGCCTATCTGATTGTCATATCGGTCTTTAAGAACCTGTTCTCCATACAGGAGATACACCATTTGCTACAAATCCAGATTAGCAGTTTTCCCATAGGGCAGGCGTACGACTACTTTTGCAGGGAGCTGGAGAATATTTTGCAGGGGACCTTCTCGCAAGAGGGGCTACCTGATGATACCTCGGTGACTAACGCGCCGCAGAGCCGCTTGGTGCGATGCAGCATGATTGCCTTCGCCCACAAACTCTACACCCTCGCTCTCATGGACGAACTCGCCCCACCCACCGAAAAAGCAAAACCTCCGTTACATTTTTCGTAACGGAGGTTTTTACCACTTAGGGGACAGTCCCCTTGGTCATAAAAATTTACCACTTAGGGGACTGTCCCCTAAGTGGTAAATTTCAGAACGGGAGGAGTTGTAAGAGATGGGTCAGCTCACCCGACTTCAGTTGCTCGAGGGGTTCTTTGCCCCAAGAAGGGAATTTCTCACGACGGAAGGCCAAAATTAGCCCAACCAAGGGCGATGTAATACGATTTATCGCTTCTTCGCGTGGGTCGTAGTGACCATATACCTGCAAGAACGCCTTCCCCGCTTCTGCGCTTAACGAGGACAACACATTGCTAATATCGCTGTAAGCAAAGCCCTTACCCAACAGGTTGTAATCGAACATCATCGCCGCCGAGTCGTCTCGTGCTATGGCAAAGTTGGTCCAGAAGAAATCGTTGTAGGTCAATGTTTTTGGTAGCTCATGTAAGCTCTTTAGAAACTGCTTCTCTTTTTCTTGCCAAACTTGCCAAAAAGGATGGCTTTCGCTCTGCGACACCTCTCTTAACCACTGCATGTTCGTGGGATTCATCAAAGCGGTCTCTTCATATAAGTTTGTCTCATGATTTTGCAAATATTGCCTTCCTCGTTGGTGCAACTCCACATACCACGCAGCCAATAGCTTCGCAACCTGCACATTGTGCAAATCGTCTGCCACACCTAAACGCCACTTGGGGCTTTGCTGTAAATCCTCCATGAGGATGGCTTGCTCGTTCATCGCCCATATGGGGATGGTCTGAATTCCTAACGACTGCAAAATGACATAATTGCGGATTTCACGTCTCTGCTCTTCTACATCAAATATCTTGAGCACAGCCCCACCCTTTGCTGTTCGCAGCCGTATGACTCGTATGCCGTCTTTATCGCTGAGGGTTTCTACTGCTTCTCCCTCATAACCTACTGTCTGTAATACTTCTTGCCAAGTAATCATTGAATCACCTCTTTAGTAAAATCTCTGCCCAAAGCTCTATCAATCGCTCGCGTCCCACAATTTAATGCACACTTAAGCAACTCTTGGCCTTACCACTCCCCGAAGCAAGGTTTGAAGTGCAACGGACCAACGAAGGGTAAGGTTAAGGCTTCTCAAGCCAATAACAAAAGGGAGCATCACTAGGGTGACACTCCCTTTGCAAGCAATTTTTTAAACTTCTTCGTCTTCGCTCTTATAAGCAGCAATGATGCCCTCGGCGATCATAGCTGGAACCTCTTCGTAATGATCAAAGACCATCTTGAAGAATCCACGTCCCTGAGTCATAGAACGAAGGTCGGTGGCATAGCGGAACAACTCCGATTGCGGTGCTTGAGCACGCACAATTTGACGTCCTTTGCCAATCGCTTCCATACCCATCACACGACCGCGTTTTTTGTTGAGGTCGCCAATGAT
>CALCNS010000049.1 GCA_937897315.1 uncultured Bacillota bacterium | reverse complement strand
CGAGATTCCGAAACGTGACTGGAGTTCAGACGTGTGCTCTTCCGATCTAAAATCCCCGATATCGATTTGAATTTCTCAGGCGAATACCAATCTCAAGCTCATAAGTACACAGAAGAATTATTTGGCAAGGAGTTCGTTTTCCGAGCTGGAACGATTTCCACAGTTGCCTCTAAAACTGCCTATGGCTTTGTGATGAAGTATGTGGAGAAAACCGGTGCTCAGTTGCGCAAAGCCGAAATCAATCGTTTGACCATGCGCTGTACCGGTGTAAAACGTACCACAGGTCAACACCCCGGTGGGCTAATGGTCGTGCCAAATGATATGGATATTCATGATTTTACTGCGGTTCAACACCCACCTGGAAAAGATGGTGCGGATATCATTACTACTCATTTTACTTATCAGGCCATCCATGATAATCTGCTCAAGCTAGATTTACTGGGTCATGATGACCCGACGATTTTAAGAAAGTTGCAAGAGCTTACCAATCTGGATGTGCGGGCCGTGCCCCTGGATGACCCGAAAACCATGAAACTCTTTGTTTCCACGGACCCGATTGGGGTGCGTTCAGAGGATATTGATTCCGATACCGGAACATACGGAGTCCCTGAATTTGGTACTCCTTTCACCCGTAACATGCTGATGGATGCGAAACCCCGCTACATATCGGACTTAATCCGATTGTCGGGTTTCTCTCACGGAACTGATGTGTGGGCAGGAAATGCCAGAGAACTCATCGTACAACGAAATGTTCCCCTTGCGGAAGCCATCTCTACCCGAGATGCTATATTGTTGTATTTGACATCGAAAGGAATCGATAATCAGCCGGCGTTTCAGATTATGGAGTCGGTCCGAAAAGGTCGAGGGTTAAAGGCAGAAGAAGAAGAATTGATGCGATCCAAAGGGGTTCCGGAGTGGTATATTACCTCTTGCAAGAAGATTAAGTATTTATTCCCCAAAGCACATGCCGCTGCATATGTATTATCGGGATTTCGAATTGCCTGGTTTAAGGTACATCAACCTTTAGCATTCTATGCTTCGTACTTTACGGTGCGAGCAGCAGGGAACTTTGATGCCGACTTAACCTCACAAGGAATACCGGCAGTGCGTAATGAGGTGGGAAACCTTCGTCGCAAAGGTAACGAAGCCACAGCTAATGATAAAAACATGCAAACCCATTTGGAACTTGCGCTAGAAGCGATGTTCCGCGGTATCGGTTTTGATAAAGTGGATTTATATACTTCCGAAGCAGGCGAATGGAAGATTATGCCGAATCAAAGATTATTACCCCCATTCTCTGCTTTGCAGGGAGTGGGAATCAATGCAGCAGAAGCCATTGTGGAAGCACGCAAAGCAGGACCATTTACCTCCATTGAAGACCTAAGTATCCGGAGTCGTGCTAATAAAACCGTTATCGAAGTGTTAAAGAAACATGGTTGTCTGGATCAATTAACCGAAACAGACCAGCTCACTTTATTTTAGAGGAGGGATTTGTCATGGAACAATCCAAAATCAATCGCATCAATGAATTGGCCAAAAAATCGAAAGAAATCGGGCTGACTCCTGAAGAATTAGTGGAACAAAAAGAACTCAGAGCAGAGTTCATTCGGGACTTCCGTGGAAATTTGGAAGCACAATTGGACAATGTCTACATTGAACATGCCGATGGCAGCAAAGAAAAATTACAAAAGAAAAACCCATAGAACAGGAGAATTCAGGAATGTTGAATCATACAAACACCTTGGTTCTGACTTCGGCCGGACTGAGTTTAGCCGATGTGGTCCAGGTCGCAAAGCAACAGGTTCAGGTGGTTTTGTCGGAGGAATTGAAAGAAAAAATAAACCACAGTAGAACCCTCGTGGAGTCCATGATTGCTGAGAAAAAGGTGGTTTATGGTATCACCACCGGTTTTGGAAAATTCGCTACGGTGACAATCGGTCCCGAAGATACCCGAGCATTACAGCACAACCTCATTGTAAGCCATGCGGTGGGAGTTGGAAGACCGCTGCCCGAAGAAACAGTTCGCGCGATGATGTTACTGCGTGCGTATTCTTTGAGTCGCGGTTACTCCGGTATTCGCTTAAGTGTGATTCAAGCATTGCTCGATGCCTTGAATCGTGGACTACATCCAGTCGTTCCCGAGAAGGGTAGTTTGGGCTCAAGTGGGGATTTAGCTCCCTTATCACATATGATTCTACCCTTACTTGGCTTAGGAGAAGCGTTTTATGGCGGGCGCCGCATGAGTGGAGCGGAAGCTCTTCAAGCAGCAGGCTTGAGCCCTGTGGTATTGGAAGCCAAAGAAGGGTTAGCTTTGAACAATGGCACTCAATGCATGACCGCCGTGGCAGCACTCGCCATTGCCGAAGGTGAAAAAGTGGTACAAGCTGCCGATGTGATTGCCGCTCTCACCATGGAAGCACTCAATGGAATGCCCAGTGCGTTTGACCCTCGTATTCATCAAATTCGAAATCATCCTGGGCAAATCGAGACAGCAGCTTACATGTTACATCTGCTCGAAGGATCGGAGTATACTGCTCCCAAAGATCATCCAAGAGTTCAGGATGCGTATGCGTTGCGATGCATTGCGCAGGTTCATGGCCCCATTAAAGAGGCCTTGCAATACGCGAAAACAGTAATCGAACGCGAAATAAACGGTGTTACCGATAATCCTTTGATTTTCCTCGACACCGCTGAAGCCATTTCCGGAGGGAATTTCCACGGGGAACCCGTTGCTCTCGCCATGGATTTTCTGGGAATTGCTTTTTCTGAGCTGGCCAACATTGCCGAAAGGCGGTTAGAGAGATTGGTCAACCCGGCGCTCTCAAATGGCTTGCCTGCTTTTCTAACCAACAAAGGTGGAGTCCATTCCGGTTTTATGATTGTTCAATATTCCGCAGCAGCTCTTGTCTCGGAGAATAAAATCCTAGCACATCCTGCCAGCGTGGATTCCATACCCAGTTCGGCCAATCAAGAAGATCATGTATCCATGGGTACGATTGCTGCCAGGAAAGCCGCACAGATATTAGAACATACCACTTGTGTTCTCGCCATGGAGTGGTTGGCTGCTTGTCAGGGAATCGACTTGCGTGGAGCAAAACGGTTAGGCAAAGGGACAGCTCCGGCTTATCGAAAGCTCCGACAACGGGTTGCTTTTTTAGGGGAAGACCGTGTGATGTATCCGGATATCGATGAAGCGGTTGCCTTGATTCGAGTTGGACTTAGTTCATAGTAGGAGGACAATAAAATGGCAAAAATAGTGGAATGCATTCCCAATTTTTCTGAGGGTAGAAGACCCGAAGTGATTGAGGCCATTGTGAATGAGATACGCAATATCGAAGGTTGCGAATTATTGGATGTGGAAGCCGATGCTTCGCACAATCGCGTGGTGGTTACTTTTACCGGAACACCGGAAGCCGCCGTAGAAGCCGCTTTCCAGGCCTGCAAGAAAGCAGCAGAACTCATTGATTTAACACAACATACCGGCGAGCATCCCCGAATGGGAGCAACCGATGTGATCCCTTTTGTTCCGGTCTCGGAAATGACCATGAAAGAATGTGTGAAGTTATCGCAGCTCTTGGGTCAGCGGATTGCCGATGAGTTACATATACCGGTATACTTATATGAAAATGCAGCAACCAAACCAGAACGTAAGAATCTTGCCGATGTTCGGCGGGGTCAATTCGAGGGTATCCGCGATGAAATGCACCTACCTGAACGCAAACCGGATTTTGGTCCGCAGCAAATTCACCCCACTGCAGGATGTACAGCGGTAGGTGCCAGGAAGCCCTTAGTCGCTTTCAACGTGAATTTATCCACAGCAGATTTGGAAATTGCCAATGCCATCGCTCGTAAAATTAGGGGGTCATCCGGCGGATTTATGCATGTGAAAGCGCTGGGCGTAATGTTGGAAGATCGAAAGATGGCTCAGGTTTCCATGAACCTGGTGGATTACAAGAAAACGTCGGTGCATCATGCGTTTGAATTTGTAAAGCGGGAAGCGCAGCGATATGGTGTTTCCGTGGTAGGAAGCGAAATCATAGGACTGTTGCCTATGGAAGCTCTCATGGAAGCAGCGGTCTGGTACTTGCAAGTCGAAAATTTCAAGTCGGAACAGGTCCTCGAGAAGAGAGTGTATCGGTTCTAGTCGACAAGAAACGAGGTACAAAATGGATCTGATTCTTACGAATATAGGTAGTTTGGTCACCAATGCCGGGCATGGAAAGAAACCGGTTCCCGGACCTCACATGGGAGAAATCGGCCTGATCCATCAGGGCGCAGTGTCTGTCAAAGAAGGAAAGATTATGGAGGTGGGCAGTGAGAAGGCCGTAATGCAATGCGCAACCTCAACAACCAAAGTAGTAGATATGCAGGGGAAGTTAGTCCTCCCGGGTTTTGTGGACCCTCATACCCATTTGGTGTATGCCGGTCATCGGGCTCATGAGTGGTCACTCAAACAGCAAGGAATACCGTACTTGGAGATATTGAAGCAAGGTGGGGGCATCCTGAATACCGTGGAGCAAACTAGGGCTGCTGGAAAAGCAGCACTGAAAGAGCAAACCGCTAAAAGGTTGCGTTCCATGTTGCAAACTGGTAATGTACAATTCCATATTGTCCATTTGGAG
>CALCNS010000048.1 GCA_937897315.1 uncultured Bacillota bacterium | reverse complement strand
TTCTAGCTGAAGTCCTGAAAGAGACTTATCATGCCCCCGTGTATGGTGTCTTTACGGTCTCCGAGGAAATTGGCTTACGTGGAGCCGGAGTCGCTGCCTATGCCATAGACCCGCAAGTGGCTATTTCTCTGGAAGGGACGACCGCCCATGATGTCACCGATGTAGAGGACCACCTTGTCTCAACCCGTTGCGGGGCAGGTCCTTCCTTGACTTTCATGGACAACTCGGTCATCAGTGATCGCAAATTAATCCAACTCGCTGCTAAAACAGCAGAGACTCTTGGCATTCCTTATCAATACAAAAACACAGCGACCGGTGGTAACGATAGTGGGAAGATCAATCAAACTCGTGCCGGTGTACCCACCATTGAGATTGCTGTTCCTACCCGGTATTGTCATTCACCCATATCTGTCATCCATTTAGAGGATTACAACAACACCATTCAATTGGTCAAAGCTTTGATTCATGCCATAGAAACAGGAGGGTTTGAAATTAAATGATGGAATTGAAAACACTAACCAAAAAAATCGTCACAGCGTATGGTCCTACCGGGTTAGAAACCAATGTGGCGCATATCATAATGGATGAGATTAAACCATTCGTCGATTCGGTTCGTATCGATGCTCTAGGGAATGTCATTGCGGTAAAGAATGGAACAGGTCCCAAGGTCATGTTAGCTGCGCATATGGACGAAATCGGCATTATGGTCACTCATATCGATGAGAATGGATTTTTACGCTTCACCAATTTAGGGGGCTTGAATCCTTATGTTTTGTTGGGTACCCGTTGTATCTTTGGTAACGGAACTCGAGGTGTCTATGGTGCTGAAAAGCTAGAAGCGGGGGAATCTCTTACTTTAGCAAAAATGTATGTCGATATCGGCGCAACTTCAAGAGCGGAGGCCATGGAGAAAGTTCAGATTGGCGATTGTGCCGGAGCAGATTATGAGTGTATCGATTTAGGGAAACGCATGGTATCCAAAGCCATGGATGATCGGATCGCATGTGTGGTGCTCATCGAAACCATCAAGCAATTGAAAAATCCCGCTGCTGAATGCCACTTTGTTTTTACTGTTCAGGAAGAAGTCGGACTACGTGGTGCACGCACCTCTGCTTACGCCGTAGACCCGGATTATGGTATTGCGGTAGATGTCACGCGCACAGGTGATACACCAAAAGGAGTCACTATGGAAGTCTCACTAGGTAAAGGACCTACAGTTAAAGTTCGAGACTCTTCAGTGCTTTGCCATCCAGCGATGATCCAATACATGAAGGAAGTTGCTAGCAAAGAGGGTATTCCTTATCAAATGGAAGTGCTTGAGGCTGGTGGTACCGATTCCGGTGCGATTCATCTGACCAAATCAGGAGTACCATCCGGGGTGATGTCCATTGCCTGCCGATATATTCATACTCCCTCAGAAATGGTTGACATGGACGATGTTGCCAACGGCATAAAACTTATGGTTGCCTTATTACAGAATACCTTTCCTAAAGTCTAAAGGTTTTTAGAATGAGGAGGGGCGGAGCATCCTTTCCGTCCCTCCATTCTTATGAAACCTCAAAGGATGTTATCGATGAGCAGCAAACTAAAAGGGTCCCTCTTGATGATCACTTCTGCCGTCATGTTTGGCACCATGCCTTTATTTGTCAAAAACATGTATTTGGGCGGAGCCAATGCGATGAGCGTTGTCTTTTATCGCAATTTCTTACCATTGCCAATTCTATTTTTAATTATGTTGCGGACATCGCGAGACAATCTGTGGATCAAACCCAGCGAGATCAAAAAGTTTTTCGTTGTTGGCTCGATTGGAGCTGCTCTCACTCCTATATTGATGTACACAAGTTATCATTATATCGATTCCAGCATGGCAACCACTTTGCATTATATCAATCCAGTGATTGTATTCTTGGAGTGTTTTCTGTTTTTTCAAGATCGGATTGACAAAGTCAAGATCATTAGTCTGATGATGAGTACTGTCGGAATCTTATTGTTTTACAGCCCAGGTTCACCCACAAATGCGTTGGGGATTTTATTGGCCTTGTCATCCGGAATCACTTTTGCTACTTATATTGTATATTTGGATAAAAGCGGCTTAAGTAAAATGAACCCCTTCAAGTATAGTTTTTACAACTCATTGGTGTGTTCCATTTTGGTATTTGCCTATACACAAGCAACCGATACATTTACTTATCATTTAACACCCTTTGCTTGGGCTTTGACTTGGTTCTTTTCCATCTCCCTCACGGTTGTTGCAGTGGTTTGTTTCCAAATGGGAGTACGCATGGTTGGACCTCAAAACACAGCGATTCTTAGTACTTTCGAGCCATTAACCAGCATATTTTGGGGTGTTGTCGTATTTCACGACCACTTTAACACCAAAACCATTCTAGGTACGATATTTATCTTGTCTTCGGTGCTATTGCTGACGTTATATGAAGGACGAAACCGCAAAACACAGAATTCTCTACACACCTCTTGACCCGATCAGTAAATTTGGGTATAATGATATAGGTCATTCACGGGGACGTAGCTCAGCTGGGAGAGCGTACGGTTCGCATCCGTAAGGTCGAGAGTTCGATCCTCTTCGTCTCCACCAAACACAATAGCACACCGCTAGGTGTGCTATTGTGTTTGGTGGAGAGAATCCGGAGCAAATGGTAACATTTGCGTAGCCGTAGTGGTTGGCAGCTTTTGCATAGCAAAAGCGTAACCACGGAGTGTCCTCCTTATTGAACTCTAGCCGCTAGGTGTGCTATTGTGTTTGGTGGAGAGAATCCGGAGCAAATGGTAACATTTGCGTAGCCGTAGTGGTTGGCAGCTTTTGCATAGCAAAAGCGTAACCACGGAGTGTCCTCCTTATTGAACTCTAGCCGCTAGGTGTGCTATTGTGTTTGGTGGAGAGAATCCGGAGCAAATGGTAACATT